>JAZSGL010000079.1:0-45032 GCA_045532735.1 Paludibacteraceae bacterium
TGACGAATCTAAGCTTGCTTAAGTGAGACAGCAGATATAGCGATACATGATGGCGAAAGCCATAACACCAAATATAACCATTTGATTTTTTGATATTTTTAAAGCGAAGTGAAACGGAGCGTATTTTTGTTAACTAAAAAAATGCTCCACGAAATTTTGAATAATTTTGGATAATTTTGGGAGCAATACACCCATGAAATCGGAGAAAATAACAAGTTTCTGCGATTTTTCTTGCGTATGTGCAAAATTTGTATTAATTTTGCAGGTTGATTACACAATTACAGCAAACTAACAGAACAACTATGGATAAAAAGACAAACAAGAAAACCAACCGAACATCGTTGACAACCAAGTGGATGCTATGGTTGTGGGGACTGCTAGTAGCAGGCATACTGGCCATCGTAGTCGTATTTTGGATGATCACCAAGGGTATGCTGGGATACCTGCCACCATTGGATGAGTTGCAAAACCCAAAGAACAAGTTTGCCACCGAGATCATCTCGGCCGACATGCAGTCGCTGGGACGCTTCTACCGCAATGAGAACCGCGTGAGCGTGGAATACACAGATATCTCGCCCTATATGATCGACGCGCTGATCGCCACGGAGGATGTGCGTTTCTACGACCACACGGGCGTGGACCTGAAATCGCTGATGCGTGCTATCATGAAGCTAGGCAAAGCCGGAGGCGGTAGTACCCTGACCCAACAGCTAGCCAAGCAGCTATGGTCGCCTCGCGCGAACAACATCTTCGAGCGTGCGCTGCAAAAGCCGATCGAATGGGTGATAGCCACCAAACTGGAGCGACTATACAGCAAAGAGGAGATACTGACGATGTACCTCAACCAGTTTGACTTCCTCTACAACGCCGTAGGTATCAAGTCGGCCGCACAGGTGTACTTCAGCACCACCCCAGCCGAACTGAAGCAGGAAGAGGCTGCGATGCTGGTGGGTATGTGTAAGAACCCATCGCTGTACAACCCTCGTCGTCGCCTGGAGAACGCGCTCAGCCGCCGCAACACCGTGCTGAACCAGCTATGCAAATACGAATATATCACCGAGGAGGTATGCGACTCGCTGAAGGCACTGCCAATAGAGCTGAAATACCAATCGGTGGATCACAAGCAAGGACTGGCCCCATACTTCCGCGAGTATCTGCGCCAAGTGCTGACCGCCAAAGAGCCTAAGAAGAGCAACTACTCGGAGTGGAACATGATACAATACAAGATCGACAAGCGTCAGTGGGAGGAGAACCCATTATACGGTTTCTGCCAAAAGAACCACAAGCCCGACGGCACGCCATACGACCTCTACCACGACGGACTACGCATCTACACCACCCTAGACTCGCGTATGCAACAATACGCCGAGGAAGCTGTGATGGAGCATATGCAAGAACTGCAGAAGAGTTTCTTCAAGGAGAAACGCAAAAAAGCATACGCCCCCTTCGCGCAAGAGCTGACCATGGAGGAGATAGATGCAATCATGGCACGCGCGATGCGTCAGACCGATCGCTATCGTGCGCTGAAGAAACAAGGCAAGACGGAGAAAGAGATAGAGAAGATATTTGACACGGCTGTGGCCATGCAGATATTCTCGTACGACGGGGTGATTGACACGATGATGACTCCGATGGATTCGATCAAATGGAACAAGCACTTCCTGCGTTGCGGATTCATGTCGATGGATGCGCACACAGGTGCCGTGAAAGCCTATGTGGGCGGACCTAACTTCTCCAACTTCCAATACGACATGGTCAGCACCGGTCGCCGACAAGTGGGTTCGACCATCAAGCCATACCTCTTTACCCTAGCCATGGACGAGGGTATGTGGCCATGCGATAGCACCGTGAACGACTCGATCACACTATACGACGCACAAGGCGTGGCATGGACACCACGCGATGACCACCACGCTAACCAAGGTGAGATGGTGACGCTGAACTGGGGACTGGAGAAATCTAGCAACTGGATCACCGCCTATCTGATGTCGCTCTTCACACCTGAACAGCTGGTGAAGATCATGCGTTCGTTTGGTATAGAAGGTCAGTTGGACCCTGTGGTGAGCCTTTGTCTGGGTCCATGTGAGGTGAGCGTGAAGGAGATGGTGGATGCCTATACCACCTTCCCTAACAAGGGTATCCGCGTGGAGCCACTGATGGTGACTCGCATAGAGGACAACAACGGTAATATCCTGGCGACCTTCACCCCTAAGACCCACGAGATCATCAGCGAGACGACATCCTATAAGATGATATACATGCTGCGCAATGTGATGGATCATGGTACGGGCGTGCGTGCACGCTTCCGCTATGGACTGAAGTCACCTATGGGCGGTAAGACCGGTACATCGCAAAACCACTCCGACGGATGGTTTGTGGGCTTCACCCCATCGCTGGTGAGCGGCGTATGGGTAGGCGGCGAGGAGAGATCGATACACTTTGATAATATGTCGGCCGGACAAGGCGCCAACATGGCATTGCCAATATGGGCGATATACATGCAGAAGGTGTACGCCGATGAGGAACTGGGATACGACAAGGAGGAGGAGTTTGATGTACCCGAGTGGTTTGACGCGGAAGCCGGGTGCAAGTAACGACAACGAGGGGAGGGGGGATAAAGACGACAATAATGACAACTTGCGGGGCAATCAATACCCCTGCCCCGCTCAAAGGAGACTTTCATAACAAAAATTGAACAAAATCATAGAAAATTAAACATAAGTGGTTTTTAATAAATAAGAAGACGACAATAATGACAACTTGCGCTCGAATCAATATCCCTCGAGCGCCAAAAGTAGAAGAAACATCATGAATATTGAGTTGATGCAAGAGTTGATGTATCCTATTGTAGGAATTCTATACGATGTGCGTAATGAGTTAGGTCCTGGTTTGAGCGAATCGGTGTATCAAGAGGGGTTGGAATTAGAATTTAAGCATCAGAATATTCCATACGAGCGAGAAAAAGTGTTTCATCCCAGTTATCGTGGAGTACCGATGGAATCGACATTTCGATTGGATTTTACCTGCTTAAAGAATATTATTATTGAGTGTAAAGCTGTAAGCAAACTAACAAACGAACATCGAGCGCAGTTGTTCAACTATATGCATTTGACTAAATATCGCATGGGGATACTGGCCAACTTTTCTCCAATGTACATGGAGATAGAACGCTACTTCTACGATCCAGATAAAGATGAAATTGTTACATACAAAGGCGAAAAACTAACTACTACAAATACACTCTAGCCGCTCGAGGGAGTTCTTATCTCGGCAGAGCCTCGAACGATCGCTTCGCAGAACGATTCGAGCGGAAGTTGTTAAAGTTGTCGTCAAAAAAGAAAAAAGTAAATAAAAATGGTTGAATTTTAGTTAACGACAATACCGACAACGTTGCGCGTCAATCAACACCCTGCCGCGCCGAAGAAATGAATAAATCATGTATAATCTCCTCGCCGCTCGAGTGATATTGATTCGAGCGGAAGTTGTTAAAGTTGTCGTCAAAAAAGAAAATAAGTGTTTTTGATATAACGACAATAGCGACAACATTGCGACCAAATCAACCTCCTTGGTCGCCAAAGAAATAAAGTAATAAAGAATATATCCCAGCCGCTCGAGGGAGTTGATTCGAGCGGAATATTGTTGATATTGTCGTCAAAAAAAGAAAAAAATTGTCTTTAAAAGGATAGATGAAGAAACTATGGGTCATAATATGGTGGTTGTGCGTGAGCGTGGGAGCGATGGCACAGCTGAACACCGAGCGCATTACCGCGATCGGACGCAATGCCCTGTACTTTGACGACTATGTGCTGAGCATACAATACTTCAACCAAGTCATCAAACTCAAGCCCTACCTGAGCGAACCATACCTGCTACGAGCCATAGCCAAGATACAACTGGGCGACTACACCGGAGCCGAGATGGACTGCAACGCCGCCATCGCACGCAACCCTTTCCAACCCGGAGCATACTACACCCGAGGATTCATCTATCAACAAACCAACCAGCCAGAGAAAGCCGAGAGAGACTTTAGCGAAGCACTGGTGTTTGCACCGGAAAACAAGACCTATATAGCCATGCGCGCAGACGCACTGGCCGAACTGGAGCAATACGACCTGGCCCTACAAGATATCAATCACCTACTCCACCGCGAACCACAAGCAGCTGCACTATACTTTGAGAAAGGTAGTATCTGCCTACGCAGCAACGACACGGTATGCGCCCTAGAGGCCTTTGCCAAAGCCACGGAATATGACTCGCAAAACCCCGCCAATTGGTCGGCACTGGGACTAGTGCAACTCATGCAAGACAGGCAGGAGGAAGCACTGCAGTCGCTAAGCAAGTCCATCGAATATGGCAGCAAATGGGCAGGAGATTATATCAACCGCGCCATCATCTACTACCGCAAACATAACTACCGTGGAGCATTGGCCGACTATGACAAGGCCGTGACACTGGCGCCACAAGATGCACAATGCTACTACAACCGCGGATTGCTCAGAGAGGAGCTAGGCGACTACAACCGCGCACTGGAGGATATGACCCAAGCCATCCAGCTGGAAGCAGGGAAAATGGAATACCACTACCAACGCGGTATCCTATACCTGCAGCTGCGCCAATGGGAAGAGGCATTGGCGGACTTTGCGAGCGTCAGAGAACGCTACCCATATTTCTTGCCCGTATATTACCTATCCGCACAAGCAGAGACATCGTTGGGAAACGAAAAAGAAGCATACACGCTACGCCAACAGGCATACGAGATCGAGATGAAGAAAGATAGTATCCAATCGCTGAAAACCAATATGCAAGTGGCAGCATCACAACCGCAACCACGCGACAGAAGGAAAGAGTTCTCAGCATTGGCCGCACAAAACCAAGAAGCTAGCGAAGAAGAGACGAAATACGAGAGCGACACACGCGGCAGCGTACAGAAGCGCTATACCGATGTGGTGAACGAACCCAATATCATCCTATCCTACTACGCTACCCACACCGCATCACTCAAACAAACCAACTACTCGCACGCTAGCATAGACCGCTACAACCGCACCAACTACCTGCCTGCAGCGCTGCGCTTCTCCACCCAAGAGATAAACCTGACAGCTGAGATGGTAAACCAACATTTCGCGCAGATCAGCCAACTGACTCAACAAATAGATATGCTCAGCACCATGCCCGGTAGCCAGCAGGCACTGAGCGGTGCATACGTGGCACGCGCCTTTGAGTTTGCATTGGTACAAGACTACTCGTCGGCCCTCGACGATATCACACGCGCTACACTGCTGGACGGGCAAGTGTACTTTGCGTACTTCTGCCGCGCCAACTGGCGATACAAACTCATGGAGTACAAACGCGCCATGGGAGAGAAAGTGGAGAGTGCCGACTTTGAACTGATGATGCGCGATTATGACTATGTGATCAGCCATATGCCAGACTTCTCGTTTGCCTACTACAACAAGGCCAATATGCTGTGCATTCAGCAGGACTTTAAGGCTGCAATAGCCTACTACACACAGGCCATCGAGGTGGATCATGACTTTGCAGAAGCATACTTCAACCGCGGTTTGACATATATATACATAGGCGAAAATGAGAAGGGGATCGCCGATCTGAGCAAGGCCGGTGAATTGGGCATTTATCAGGCGTATAACTTGATCACGAGGTTTCAGTAGGAGCGGCGAAAAGCCGCTAGTTTAGTGGACGGCGCATGGCGCCTACTGTTTAGAGGACGCTTGCTAAACAAGCTACAGTTTAGAGGTTAAAGGCGAGGGGTTATTATTTAACGACAATTATTGTCAATTAAGGCGACAATTCTTGACAATTCGAGGATAATCTTTGTTTGGGTTGGAAGAGCGACACGTCGCTGGCAACCCATACAAAATAGATTGAGGCGAGGGAGGCGAGGAATATTTTAACAACAACACAAACGTACGGCGAAGCAGATCGTTCGAGCCATAGGCGAGATAAGAACATAATCCAACAACATTCCGCTCGCCAACACCGCGAGCGGCGAAAGGGAGACATATTCTCCTGAAATTTTGAATAATTTTGGTTAATTTTGGGAGCATAACACATCCGTGAAGATCCGTGAGATCCGTGGGAGATATATAGCAATAGGCAAAATAATGAAAAGAATTAGACATATATTAGTGATCAGCATAGGCTGTTGGCTACTAGGCATTGGTCAGGCAAGTGCACAGGTGCTGTATCGCATATCAAGCAATGCGACAGCGGCACCGTCGTATATATTGGCGACCAACCGCATGGTGGATATGACCTTTATCGATAGTATCCCCAATGCATTCAAATGCTTTGCCGCATGCAACAAGGTCATCACCGAGTTTGCTATGCAAGACTACGAAGCGCTGGCAGCTCTGCGCCAAGCCGCCCTGCTACCCGATTCGGTGAGATTGCGCAATTTCTACAGCGACGAACAATACCAGGAGATAGACGAGGCACTACGCATCAACCTAGGCATGGGATTGGATCAATTGGGACGAATGAAACCCTCGTATCTCACCGAGATGTACCGCAACGAACTCATGAAACGATGGCTGCAGTACGACGAAAACAGGACCATGGAAACCTTCTTTGAGAAAGTGGCACAACAAACCAATATACCCATCTACGGACTAGATGAAGTAGGCGAGACGATGTATATGCTCTTTGACCGTGAACCTTTTCACTGGCAATGCGAGGAGCTGAAGAAAGTGGTGGAATACCCTGAGAAAGAAGTGCGTTTTGAGCGAACCATCAAAGAGATGTACCTATACGGACGACTGACTGATATATCCTATTATGTAAAAGCCCCCGACAACCAGACATCGCTGTCGTTCTCGGACTACAAGGTATATAGCCAGCGTAACCAGCAATGGGTGAAACGCCTGCGACCCTGCCTGAAGGAGGGTAAGGCCTTTATCACCCTGAACGCCATATACCTAGGCGGCGAAGATGGTCTGCTAGAACAACTGCGCAAGGCAGGATATAGGGTGAAAGCGGTGAATAGGTAGCGGCAAAGCCGCAGTTTAGTGGACGGCACTTTGTGCCTATTGGACGCCCTTCGGGCTATAGGACGCTCGCAAGCGAGCTATTGGCTATTGGTGATGGGAAAGGCGATGAGGACGCTTCGCTACTGATAATTCCCACTGATAGCACGGAAAAGCACTAATTTTATCCATGGCAATCCGTGAAAATCCGTGAAATCCGTGGGAGATAAGAACACAGCTACTGTTTAGGCGAGAGGCGAAAGGCGAGGAGGCAATAAAGCGAACTAACATGAAGATAAAATCATTTTTGGACAGAAACGCATTGGCATTGGCCATGGTGGTGGGTGTCGCAGGATTTCCTGTGTTTAGACACCTCACGGGCATATTGCCCCCTATGATCTTCCTGATGCTGTTCTTCACCTTCTGCAAGATCAATCCTGCAGACCTCAGACTGCGTGCTTGGCATTGGGTAGTACTCAGTTGCCAACTGCTACTGGGCGTGGGTACCTACTACGGAGTGATGGCTATTGGCGATTGGGTATTGGCTATGGGTGATGGGCTATCGGCTATCGGGGAGAATGACTGGCGAATCATCGCGCAGGGACTGATGTTGTGCCTGATCATGCCCACGGCTTCGGCTGCCGCTATCATCGCCGGCAAACTGGGAGGTAGCATACAGAACCTGACTAGCTTCACCCTACTGAGCAATATCGCAACTGCCATCTTCGTACCCCTATTCTTTCCCGTGGTGAACCCCGAAGCAGGCATCGAATTTACGACTGCATGCCTAACGATTCTCAAGCGAATCACCCCTCTGCTGATATGCCCGTTTTTGGCCGCATGGTTATTGCGAATAGCATACAACGCATATCAACGCCATAGGCATTCGCAAAAGACTTTTTCCCTCAACAAGACATGGGCAGCAATGCCCTTCTATATATGGGTAGTGACCTTGATCGTGCTGATGGCCGACCTCAGCTATTCCCTTGTGCATCAGGAATATAGCTGGTGGACTATAGGGGTGCTATGCATAGGTTCGCTAGCGACATGCGTGCTACAATTCATGCTAGGAAAGTATATCGGTATGCGCCTGCCCGCCGCCACCAAAGGCGAGGATTATCGCGATGTGCTCATCAACCCCGAAGCTGCCAACTATAGTATGGCGCAAGTGAGCCGCATCACCGCCGGACAGGCCTTCGGACAGAAGAACACTACCCTAGCCATTTGGATGGCGCAGGTGTATCTACTACCTGTCGTATCGATGGCCCCTGCGGCGTATATCATCTGGCAGAACCTGTTCAATTCGATACAGCTGTCGAGAGCGGGAAGGCGCGGAGCGCCAGTTTAGAGGACGGTGCTTTGCACCTACAGTTTAGAGGACGCGCCTTTGGCGCTACAGGACGGGCGGAGCCCAGGAGATCGCCCTGCGGGATGGAGGGGCAAGGAGGCGAAAGGGAAATATAAACGAGTTATAAAAAAAGAGTTGCGTTGAAGCAACTCTTTTTTGTATATCAACAATTAGTGTAGATCCGTGCGATCCGTGGGAACCATCAGTAGCGGCGTAGCCGCGTCCACTAAACAGTAGCGAAGCGTCCACTAAACAGTAGGCGCTCTGCGCCGTCCACTAAACTAACTTAGCCAATGCCTCTTTCACGCGGCGCATAGCCTCGGTGATAAGTTCTTCGCTGGTAGCATAGGAGAAGCGGATGCAATTATCCTCGCCAAAAGCACTACCCGATACCAAAGCCACATGTGCCTCCTGGAGGAGGTAGGTCACGAGTTCGTCGGCATTGTGGATCGTCTGGCCATTGTATTGCTTGCCAAAGAAGGCAGACACATCTGGGAAGAGGTAGAAGGCACCTTGAGGCTCCAAGACCTTCATACCAGGGATTTCCTTAGCCAATGCCACAATCAAGTCGCGACGGCGATGGAAAGCTTGGCGCATGGTCTCCACGCAGTCTTGTGGACCTGCGTACGCTGCCTCAGCAGCCTTCTGAGCGATGGTAGTAGCGCAGCTAACAGTCTGACCTTGGAGGCGTTTTACAGCCGTCAGGAGGCCCTTGTCGTGCGTGGCGAGCCATCCGATACGATAACCTGTCATGGCGTAGGCCTTGCTGACACCATTGATGATGATGAGACGATCTTCGATCTCAGGGAACTGCGCGAGGGTCTCATGTTTGCCGGTATAGAGGATATGTTGGTAGATCTCATCAGCAAGTACATTCACCTGTGGGTGGCGCTTGAGCACCTCCACGATAGCCTGGAGATTCTCATACGTATAGATAGAACCCGTAGGGTTGTTAGGCGAGCAGAGCATCAAGAGTTTGGTCGATGGCGTGATAGCCGCCTCGAGTTGCTCAGCAGTGAGGCAGAAATTATTCTCCATCGTCGTCTTGATGAGCACGCTCTTACCCTCAGCAATCTTGACCATCTCCACATAGCTCACCCAGCATGGTGTAGGCATAATCACCTCATCACCAGGGCCAATCAATGCCTCAATAGCATTGCATAGCGCCTGCTTAGCACCTACCGAAACGACAATCTCGTTGGCATCATATGGACGAACTGGATAAGCCTCAATATCGCGGTTGAGCGAAGCAGCGATAGCTTGGCGCAAAGCCGGAAAACCAGGGGTAGGACCATAGTGAGAAATATCGTTATTGACAGCGTCAATAGCCGCTTGCTTGACATGTGCAGGGGCTGGAAAATCTGGTTCGCCCAAAGATAGGCCTATCACATCTACTCCTTCAGCGCGGAGTTGCTGGCAGAGGGCTGCCACTTGCAAGGTTGCTGACTCCTCGAGTGCAGCAATACGATCGGAAATAATCATAGATTATAGATAAATATAGTTGGTATAACAATTTGGGCACAAAGGTACTATATTTTTTTGAGTTATGCAATAATCGAAAAAAAAATCGCACGCGAAAGTGCGATTTTTTTGTTCTTGCCTATCACCTATAGCCGCTTGCGGCGTGCTGTAGCGAAGGGTCCTTTAGCCCCATCGGGGCGTCCTGTAATGCGCTTTTGCGCATTACATCATCCCTCCCATGCCGCCAGCAGGCATTGCTGGCATTGGGTGCTCCTCCTTGATATCGGTGATGACGCACTCGGTGGTGAGGAACATACCTGCGATACTAGCCGCATTCTCGAGAGCTACGCGGGTAACCTTAGCAGGATCCACTACTCCAGCCTCCTTGAGGTTCTCGTAGACATCCTTACGCGCGTTGTAGCCGAAGTCAGCAGCACCTTGGCGCACTTTATCCACTACTACAGCACCCTCCTTGCCTGCGTTGGCCACGATCTGGCGAAGTGGCTCCTCTACCGCACGACGGATGATCTCGATACCGGTTTGCTCGTCCTCGTTCTCGCCTTTGAGGCCTTCGAGGGCCGCTTGAGCACGGATATATGCCACGCCACCACCGGCTACGATACCCTCTTCGATCGCTGCGCGAGTAGCGCTGAGGGCGTCGTCTACGCGGTCTTTCTTCTCCTTCATCTCCACCTCAGAAGCAGCGCCTACGTTGAGTTGGGCTACGCCGCCTGCGAGCTTGGCAAGACGCTCTTGGAGTTTCTCTTTGTCATAGGTAGATTTAGTGGCAACGATTTGTGCTTTGATTTGTCCTACGCGAGCAGCAATGGCCTCTTTGTCGCCAGCGCCGTTGACGATAGTGGTGTTATCCTTGTTGACAGTGATGCTCTCGGCAGTACCGAGCATGTCGATGGTAGCTGTTTCGAGCTTGATACCCTTCTCTTCGCTGATGACGGTACCGCCTGTGAGGATAGCGATATCCTCGAGCATCTCTTTGCGGCGATCGCCAAAGCCAGGAGCCTTCACGGCGCAGATCTTGAGTTGTGCGCGGAGGCGGTTGACAACCAAGGTAGTAAGTGCCTCAGAATCAACATCCTCAGCGATGACTAATAGAGGGCGGCCACTCTGTACGGCTGGTTCAAGGACAGGAAGGAGCCCCTTGAGGTTGCTGATCTTCTTGTCGTAGAGGAGGATATATGGGCGGTCCATCTCCACCTCCATGGTCTCGGTGTTAGTCACGAAGTATGGGCTGATATAGCCACGGTCGAACTGCATACCTTGTACTACGTCGATAGTGGTGTCCATACCTTTGGCTTCGCCGATGGTGATCACGCCGTCCTTGCTCACCATACGCATCGCATCAGCGATGAGTTTGCCGATAGTAGCATCGTTGTTGGCGGAGATAGTAGCCACTTGCTCGATCTTGTCGAAGTCGTTGCCTACCTCTTCGCTCTGCTCCTTGATGTGAGCCACGATAGCGCTGACGGCCTTGTCCATACCGCGCTTGAGGTCCATAGGGTTGGCACCTGCGGTGACGTTCTTAAGTCCCACACCCACAATAGCTTGGGTGAGCACGGTAGCGGTAGTGGTACCGTCGCCTGCCTGGTCGCCCGTCTTAGAGGCTACCTCCTTGACGAGTTGTGCACCGAGGTTCTCGGCTGCGTCAGCGAGCTCGATCTCCTTGGCTACGCTGACACCATCCTTGGTGATATGTGGCGCACCAAACTTCTTGTCGATGATCACGTTACGACCTTTAGGGCCGAGGGTTACTTTTACGGCGTCAGCCAATTGGTCTACGCCACGCTTGAGGGCATCACGCGCCTCGATATTGTATGAAATATTCTTTGCCATAGTTTTCTTAGTTATTTATCTTAGCCCACGGATATCACGGATTAACACGGATGCACAACTGTTTAGATGATACGGAGTTTTCGAAGATTGGTGAAAATCAGTGCAATCAGTGGGATGTATTTTTACTTCAAAATTGCCAACACGTCACTTTGGCGCATAATGAGGTATTTCTCGCCTTCGTATTCGAGTTCGGTACCTGCGTACTTGCCGTAAAGTACGGTGTCGCCCTCAGAGAGGAGCATTTTCTCGTCTTTGGTTCCTTCGCCAACGGCGATCACTTCGCCACGAAGTGGCTTCTCCTTTGCGCTATCAGGGATGATGATGCCGCCGATAGTCTTCTCTTCTGCCGCCATTGGTTTTACCAATACACGGTCAGCTAATGGTTGAATTTTGCTCATGATTGTATTGTTTAGTATTGTTTAGCATTGTTTAGTGTTGGGTAGTGTTGTTACATATTGATTATGACAAACTCCGTGCCAAAGTCACCTATTGCCACAAGACTGCCATTTTGGCAGAAAAGTAGTGCTTTGCAAGAATGATAAAAAATCGCCGTCTATGATGAGCATAAACGGCGATATAGTGTTTAGTGGACGCGGCAAAGCCGCTACTGTTTAGTGTTTAGGGTTAAAAGTTTAATTCGTTAAACCTTAACTCCTTAAACCTTAACTCTTTAAACGATTATTTTACAGGATTGTCTTGCAAGCCCCAGCCCGTAATGGTGGCTACATAGGGGATATAGGCGTAGGAGAACTTCTGATGGCCTAGGTAGTTGGGGTGCATAGCCGCACCGAGATCTACATCGGTACCTAGGTGCAATGCTGGGCAGCATGCCATGAAATGTACATTAGGCATTGGGCAGAACTTCACCATATCGCGCATATAATCGAGCAGAGTGCTATGTGCCTTGCTCGATACGCAAAGTACTGGGTGGTCTTCACCGTAATTATCCTTGATCGAACGGATAAGGCGATAATAGCCATCGCGGAACTTCTCGTAGGATGGTTGGAGTGCCACTGAGAAATCGTTGCCACCTAGGTAGATACATGTCAGTGCAGGACGGATATCCGACTCCGCAGCATTCCAGCGAGTAGCCTCGGTAGAATCCATATCGAAGGTTTGTAGGTAGCGATCAGGCATGTGATAGCCATCGAACTTGGAGTTGTAGTTGCGCGCAGCACCCATACCCGAGTGCGCCACTACCACATAATCCGCATCGAAATAGCGTGAGATGATCGCGCAGAAAGAACGCGAAGCGTTCTCTGTCTCTGGGGTGAACTTAGCCAAGCGGCTCGTGTCATCCACGCCATAGCCACAGTCGTAGCTAGCACCAATAAACTCGAGTTGGCGCTTGCGAATAGGCTCGGCTTGATGGAAAGTGCCTTTCGCGTCGGTTGAGAAGGAGTGGATAGTCATCTTGCCTTGCTCACCCTCGGTACGCTTTTGTATGATGACGGTATGCTCTTTGAGTTTGGATGACTTGAGATATGCAGGGTCGATGAGTTCGATAAGGGTATCGGTACTAGCCACTTCGATGATACGATGTGGTTCGGCACTCATAGGAGCATCGATCCAGACATTGTAGTAGTTGTGACGCTTGGCCATCCATTCGGGACTTTCCACCCACTTGGTATCAGAGGCACGCATGGTCAATGACTTGCCTGAGAAAGAGAGGCGGAAATAGACACCCGTCCAGTCGAAGGACACATCGTTGCCCTCAACGAGGGTACGACCTACATAAGTAACGCGTGCGTCGCTAGCAGGTATCGTCTCGGCCATGAGGCTAAGAGGCGAAAGGGCGATGAGGCAAAGAGCCAAGAAGAGAGTTTTTTTCATTATTAGAAGTTGGATATTAGACCGCCTGCAGCTGTTAGACCGCTGACGCTGTTAGACCTAAGATTATTTCACTGGCATATCTTGCAATCCCCAACCGGTGATAGTAGCGATATAAGGGATGATGGAGTATGCGATCTTTTGCTGACCATTGTAGTTAGGATGCCATCCTGCACCGAGGTCCTCGTCGGTAGAGAGGTGTTGCGATGGGAAGTAGCCAAGGTAATGCACATTCTTCAGGCCGCAGCTGTTGACCACATTGCGGATATAGGTGAACTGATACTCATTGGACTTGGATGCCACGCAAAGCACAGGATGATTGTCACCATAGTTGGCCTTGACATAGCCCAGGAGGCGCATGTAGTCCTTGCGGAACTTGTTGTAGTCAGGCATCATGTATGATGAGAAGTCGTTGGTACCCAGATAGATAACTGTCATATCAGGACGGAAATCAGAGTCTGCCACATTCCAGCGCGAGAGTGAATCACGGTCGAGGGTGTATTGGTAGATATCGGTCATGACCTCCCATGGGATATTCGAGCCGGCATTGCGGGTGATACCGCGACCAGAGTGGGCAATGGTGAAATAATCCGCATTGAAATAGCGCGAAACGATACTAGCATAGGTGCGCGATGCATTCTCGGTCTCATCCTTGAATGGATCTCTGCGACCTGGAGCATCTACGCCATAGCCACAGGTATAGCTATCGCCAATGAACTCTATCTGGCGAGCCTTGAGCTGTTCCGCCTGAAGGAACTTGCCATCGGTGGTGAAGCTATGGACGGTGGTAGTACCACAATTGGCCTCGGTGCGGCGTTGGATAACCACCTGATGCTCTTTGAGTTTGGACTTCTTGGTATCTGCCAAAGTAATTAGATCGATGATGGTATCGGTACCCTTGACCTCAACGACATGTGTAGGTTCGGCAGAGGTAGGCGTGTCGAGCCAAACGGCATAGAAATTGCGTTTGGTATCGGTAACACGCATAGAGAGGGTCTTGCCCGTAAACGCTACTCGGAAGTAGGTAGAAGGGAAGTCGAAGCGATAGGCATCGTTCTCCACCACCGAGCGACCTACGAAAGTGATGCGTGAATCGGTAGCAGGCACCGTCTCAGCCATGAGGCAAAGAGGCGATAAGGCGATGAGGCATAGAGCCAGGAAAAGAGTCTTTTTCATTATTAGAAGTTGGATATTAGACCGCCAGCGGCTGTTAGACCGCTGACGCTGTTAGACCTAGGATTTGTTATTTGACAGGCATATCTTGGAGTCCCCAACCAGTGATAGTAGCGATATAAGGGATGATGGAGTATGCTTTCTTTTGTTGGCCGTTGTAGTTAGGATGTACATCCGCACCTAGATCCTCGTCGGTATGATTATGTTGCGCAGGGCAGTAGCCGAGGTAATGGATATTCTTCATATCGCTGTTGTTGACGAGATCGCGTACATAGTTGAAGAGGTATTCGTGGGTTTTGGTAGCCACGCAGAGGATAGGATGATCCTCGCCATAGTTAGCCTTGATATACTTGAAGAGGCGATAGTAGTGCTTGCGGAAGTCCTCGTAGCGAGGTGCTAGGGAGGTAGAGAAGTCGTTTGCACCCAAGTAAACGATGGTCATAGCAGGGTGGAAATCCGACTTGGTAGCATCCCAACGATTGACCTGAGTAGAATCCTCATCGAAGGTTTGGAGATAGCGGTCAGGCATCCACCAGTTTTTGAACTTGGAGTTGTAGTTGCGTGCGATACCCATACCCGAGTGTGCAATTGCCACATAATCAGCGCCAAAGTAGCGTGATACGATACCTGCATAGCTGCGAGAAGCGTTCTCGGTCTCAGGAGTGAAGCGGTCCTTGCGACTAGGCGCATCGATACCATAACCGCAGGTGTAGCTATCGCCAATGAACTCCAATTGACGCTCCTTCAAGGTTTCAGCTTGGAAGAACTTGCCATTGGTAGTAAACTCGTGGATAGTAGTTTTGCCTTGCTCACCCTCGGTACGCTTTTGTACGATCACCTCGTGCACAGAACGGCGAGATTTCTTGAGATAGAGAGGATCAACGAGTTCGATCACGGTATCATTGCCCGCCACCTCGATGATACGATGAGGTTCGGCGCTAGTAGGAGAGTCGATCCACACATTATAGTAGTTGTGGCGAGTAGCCGCCATCTCAGGTGTAGCGTCCCATTTGGTCTCAGAGGCCTTCATGGTGAGTGATTGACCAGAAAAAGCGATACGGAAATAGGTAGCAGTCCAGTCGAACGATACGGATGTGCCATCCACAGCGGTACGACCTACGAAGACAATGCGACTATCGTTAGCAGGAATAGTCTCTGCCATGAGGCAAAGAGGCGAAAAGGTGATGAGGCAAAGAGCCAGAAATAGATTTTTTTTCATAGAATTAAAATTAAGGACTTTAAGGTCATTAAGGACTTTAAGGTCGTTAAACAATATTATTCAAAAAACAGCAAAGGCGCAAGGCAAATGCCTCACGCCTCTTCCTATATTATTCAAATGCGCCCATTTGGAGCATACTCACCTCTTTAGGAGTCAAGAAGCGGTATTTGCCACGAGCCACATTCTTCTTGGTAAGTCCAGCAAATGATACGCGATCAAGTTTGGTAACGCGATAGCCCACCTTCTCGAACATACGGCGCACAACTCGGTTTTGGCCAGAGTGGATCTCCAGACCGATATGCTTGCGATCCTCTTGTGGGAACTCGAGTGCATCTGGCACGATCTTCTCATCATCGAGCACGACACCAGCGCGCAAGATAGCCTCATCAGCCTCCTCGAAATCACGATCGAGTGTTACGGCATAGATCTTCTTCTTGCCGAACTTAGGGTGAGTGAGTTTCGCAGCGAGGTCACCATCGTTGGTAAGGAGGAGCACTCCGGTAGTGTTGCGGTCGAGACGACCAACAGGATAGATACGCTCCGCGCACGCGTTGCGCACGATATCTAATACGGTGTGACGCTCTTGTGGATCATCGGTGGTGGTAACAGTGTTCTTTGGTTTATTGAGCAGAATATACACCTTGCGCTCACGGCGAACAGGCTGATCGTGGAACATGATCTTGTCGGTAGGTAATACCTTAGCACCGAGGTTGTCCACCACGATACCGTTGACCGTGATGATACCAGCCTGGATGAAGTCATCGGCCTCACGGCGCGAGCAGATACCTGCATTGGCGAGGTATTTATTGAGGCGTATAGGCTTGGTAGGATCTTCGTATTTCTTGATAAACTCCTGGCGTTTGCGGTTGGAGTAAACATCTGCATTGTGCTTTGGGCGTGGACGGAAACTACGTTGCTCAGTTGTATTGCCTCCTTGTGTATTACTACGGAAAGAAGGGCGAGCCTCTACCTTCTCCACGCGTGTAGCACCCGCAGTGCGTGTGATGCGTTGGCGGCGGCGTCCACCTCCCTCTTGAGGTGTAGCATTAGGGTTGAAACGAGGACGGAAAGTAGCTCCATCAGCAGACATAGTAGCGCCGTTTCGCTCACGCGGATTCTCATCCTGACGGTAGCCACCTCGGCGTGGGGTGCGATTGTTTGAATCAAACATATTGGTTTTGTTTAGTGTTGAGTGTTTAGTGTTTAGTGATTCATTTTCAAGGAAGGTCTTGGTTGATTTTCAACATATAGGCTCTAAGTGTAAAACTCAGAGCCTATACGAGTGTTGTTCGAAATTAGGTGTAGCGTCCTCTCGACGCCACCTATTCAATCGCCTACCGTTTAGGCCTCTGCTGCTTGCTCTACAGCCAATTTACCACGATAGTATCCGCAAGTAGGGCAGATAGTGTGGTAGATGTAGTGAGCGCCACAGTTAGGGCAGAGTGCCAATGCAGGCATTTTAGCCTTGTCGTGTGTACGACGTTTCGCTTGTCTGGTGTGCGATTGTCTTCTTTTTGGATGTGCCATAGTTGTTTATTATTTTATTTTGTTATTTTAAAATTTGTCTCCAGCGCTCAATGCCTTGCCTGACCACGCAGAACTGCCAGACTCGCCACAGATAGCCTTCGTATATATCATTCATCCTCTCCGACTTCGGTGCAGAGGTGGCTTTGGAGAAGTGCATCCATTTCGGGATTGCAACCACCATCTTGGTGACTATGCACCAAAGGAAGATTCACTATGATCAATTCATATGCTAGCCAACTCAGATCAATCAACTTAGGCTCCTCATCCCATTCCCATTCGCTTTCCTCCGCATTAATCGCCACATCCATCGTATCGAGGCAGCGATCGCAAGTCACTTGCACCAAGCCTTTGACAGTAACATCCAAGTCAAAATCATATTCGCGCAAGTTGAGGTGTGCCTCCACCTTGACCTCTCCACCTAGGAGCTCTGAGTTCTCAATCTCGGAAAAATAAGCATTATCTAACTGAAAATCAAACACATGAGCCCCCAACTCTAATGAATCTAAAGCAACAATATGTGATTTTTTGTCGGTCATGCTACACTTTTATCCAAAATCAGCATGCAAAGGTACTGCTTTTTTTTGAATTGACCAAATATTTTTGAAAAAAGTGCTAAAAAAATATTAGATCAAAAAAGAATTATCTGTAACATACATGGTTGTCATCTCGTTAAGTATTAGAGTGGTATCGGAGTGGTATCGGGAATGTCAGTTGAGAGTGAGGCAGAAATTTGCAAAAATATATGCATAAATTTGCATATATGTAAAAAAAATAGTACTTTTGCAAACTAATCATGTTCAATAGTATTATAATAGATCAATGAAACGAGCTATCATTTTAATATTCGGAATATGCATTCATCTCTCGGTGTTAGCAGTAACTCAGGTAAGTATCTCTGATCCTGAGACATGGCGCTACACAGATTTGAAGAAATACGTAGGTCAGACGGTACAATTTGATGTACCATTCTATGTATGCAATAATTACAATTCCCTGTTAATATCTCCTCGCCGCACCTATTCGCCTACGAACCAAGCGTTGCCATTGTCAGCGGAATATAGTTCTGTTCTATCGTTGAATTCTCAGGGTAGCGTGACCTTGACGGGAGTGAGTGGTTATCATCGTTTGGGGGAGCGTTTGCATAACTTGACCGTAAAGGTAAATAGTCAGACGAGTGTGAGCTTGGTATCCTGCGATTGGAGGGGTAACACACGGGCGGACTTGGAAAAAGGTGTTGACTTGGAAGCAATTAATATGCGTGGGGAGCATACGTTGCTTGTTTGCTGTATGAATTTGGAATATTATCTAGTAGAGAATTGGGGAACCGGTTATGGTCCAGATAATCAGTCAGAACATACTAAACAACGCGCCAAAGTAAGCAAGGCCTTGGCGAAGATCAATGCGGACTTGTATGGTTTTGTAGAGATAGAGCAGGGTCAAAGTGCGTTGGCAGAATTGGCTGCGGATTTGAGTAAGAACACAGGCCGTAAGTTCTCCTATATCAACGATGGTGGTTCCCCAAGTGGTTCGTACACCAAAGCTGGATATGTATATTGCTCGGATGTATTGGAGCCTCATGGTAGTTTGCGCTATAATAATGAGGGAGTGGATAACCGAAAAAAGACGCAGGCGTTTAGAGAGAAAGCGACGGGCGAGGTATTCCTATATTCCGTGAATCACTTCAAGGCCAAGAGCGGCAAAGGCAGTGGTGATAATGCCGATAAGGGTGATGGGCAAGGTACCTATAACGGAGATCGTGTACGAGAGGCCAAATCAGTGCTAAATCATTATGGGAGTGACAGTTACTACTACGGAGATGAAGATATCTTGATTATGGGCGACTTGAATGCATATGCCATGGAAGATCCTATCAAGGTATTGCGCGAAGGGGGAATGATCGATTTGCATCGCGCTTTTCACGCGGATAGTAGTTATAGTTATGTATATCGCGGACAAGCGGGTTATTTGGATCATGCGTTGTGCAACTCGACCTTGTATCCCCATGTGACAGGTATGGTGGCCTATCATATCAACTCGGATGAGAGCGATAGTTATACCTATGACAAGTCGAGCGACCAGACGATGTTTCGCAGTAGCGATCATGACCCAGTGTTGGTAGGTTTGCGTTTGGATACCACTTACACGACTACGCCTGGAGTTTCTCAAGCAGATGTAACCCTTGGTATTCAAAACTATACACCTTATATATATAATGCAGAGGGAGGCTATTATATCGTATATCGCATAGACGGAGTCAAGGTAAAAGAACAGAATATATCTTCTAACCAAGAGGAGATTAATGGTCTAAATCCGGGTATATATATACTGAATATATACGGGCAGGGAAGGTGTCATAAGATGAAAGTGTGGATTAAATGATGGATTTATTCTCTCAAATAGATCATACGGAACGCGAAGAGATCATGTCTCTTCGTCGCGAGTTGGAAGACGCCAATCACCGCTATTACGTGATGAATTCTCCGACCATGTCGGATTATGAATTTGATCAAAAGTTGCGTCGTTTGCAAGAGCTAGAAGCTCTTCACCCAGACATGTTTGATGCTAGTTCTCCGACTCAGCATGTAGGTTCGGACTTGAACACTCATGAGAGCGTTAGTTTAGAGGCGAAAGGCGAAAAGCGAGAGGCGAAAGGCAAGGGATTTGAGCAAGTGGCGCATAAGTATCCCATGCTGTCGCTATCGAATACCTATTCGCAAGAGGAAGTAGAAGAATGGCTAAAGAAACTGCCAGAGGATGTGGAGATTGTGTGCGAGTTGAAGTTTGATGGACTGAGTATCTCGCTTTGGTATGAGAATGGCGTATTGACCAAAGCTTTAACTAGAGGTGACGGAGTAAAGGGCGATAATGTCATTGAGAATATCAAGACCATCGCAACGATACCGCAGCATATTCAAGCATTGGAGTCCGGAACCAGGACACCGGAGTTCGTTGAACTACGCGGCGAAGTACTGCTTTCGTGGGAAGCGTTTGAGCGATTGAACAAGGAGCGTGCGCAGCAAGAAGAGCCGCTGTTTGCTAATCCTAGGAATGCTGCATCAGGGACCTTGAAACTACAAGATAGTCATGAGGTAGCCAAGCGAGGATTGGATTGCTATCTATACTATATGCTAGGTGAGGATCTGCCTGCGGATACGCATTATGGAAGATTGCAAGCGGCAAAAAAATGGGGATTTAAGATTAGCGATGCGGTAAAAGTATGTCATTCGCTGGAAGAGGTGATGGCATATATCCACTATTGGAACACCGAACGCAAGAATCTGCCTGTAGCTACAGATGGTATAGTATTGAAAGTAAATGACTTGGCAACCCAAGAAGAACTAGGATATACTGCTAAATCGCCAAGATGGGCGATAGCATATAAGTTCCCTGCAGAGAAGCAGTTGACAAGATTGAACGCTATCACCTATCAAGTGGGGCGAACGGGTGTAGTGACGCCTGTAGCGAATTTGGAGGCAGTACAACTGTCGGGAACGGTAGTACAACGGGCCACCTTGCATAATGAGGATTTTATTCGTCAGTTGGATATCCGTGAGGGTGATATGGTATGGGTGGAGAAAGGAGGAGAGATTATACCGAAGATAGTGGGGAAAGAGACACCGCATGGCGGTAGTTTAGAGGACGGCACAAGTGCCTACAGTTTAGAGGATAAAGGCGAGGTATATACATTCCCGACGAATTGCCCAGAGTGTGGTGCAAATTTGGTGCGGGTGGAAGGTGAAGCGGCATGGCGTTGTCCGAACGAGGCAAGTTGTCCACCGCAAATCAAAGGAAAGATGGAGCACTTTGTCTCTCGCAAGGCGATGAATATAGACGGCTTAGGAAGCGAGACGATAGACCTACTCTACTCACAAGGACTGCTGAAAAATATTGCAGATATATACACACTTACGCAAGATGACATTGCTAGGCAAGAGCGTTTGGGAGAGAAATCTGCACAAAACATATTGAAGGGCATAGAAGAAAGCAAGCAAGTGCCTTGGGCACGCGTTTTGTATGCATTGGGCATACGAATGGTAGGCGAAACTACTGCAAAGAAAGTTGTTCGCAAGTTCCCTAGTATAGACTTATTACAATGGGCGACTCTAGAGCAACTGACTGATGTAGAGGATGTTGGAGATCAGATTGCTACTAATATAATAGCCTATTTTAACGACTTGCGCAATCTAGAAATCATCACAAGATTGAGAGATGCGGGTGTACAAATGGAAAATCAAAATGATGAGCCAATTGCGCAATCAAATGTACTAGAAGGAAAGAGTATTGTGGTCTCTGGGGTATTTACTCATCATTCTCGTGATGAATATAAGGCGATGATAGAGGCCAATGGAGGCAAGAATGTGGGCTCCGTGAGCAAGAAAACGAGTTTCATCCTTGCTGGTGATAATATGGGACCAGAAAAAAGAAAAAAAGCGGAGAGTCTAGGAGTGGAAATAATCACGGAAGAAGCATTTTTAGAGATATTGAACGGTAAAATATGAAAATAAAAAGCTTATGATAAATACCATTAGAGAAGGGATTTTTGCTTGGACACTAAAGCATCAAGCAACAAGGACAGTGGTAATGCCCACATGGGATAAAGTACGCAGTGTAGCAGTATTGTATCCTACGGATGACATACAGCATCTAATCAAAAAGATGGAAGTATCACAAAAGGATGTGGTCCTGTTCACGATGCCAAACAAAAAAGAAATTTGCAGGCTCACTCAGCGTCCTAAATCAGAGGTAAAAGAACTGATTAGTGACCGACATTTTGATGTATTGATTGATTTGACTCAAGCCCCATCACGCACCATGCAATATATGGCAATGTATGTACATGCAGATTTCAAAGTAGGACGACATACTCGTGAGGGTATCTATGATATGACGATAGATACACCAGCGCAAGAGACGCCAGATTATCTGTTTGAACAAATCATTAAATACATCAACATGTTTAGCCAAAAGAATTGAACAATATGAAGGGATTGGGTACAGCATTGATAACTCCATTTACGAAGGATGGCAAGATAGATTATGAATCACTAGGTCACCTGATAGAACATCAGGTGGCAGGTGGTACGGATTATTTGGTGATATTGGGCACCACGAGTGAGGTCCCTACTCTCACCCACAAGGAGCAAGATGAGATAATTGCATATGTAGTAAAGCAAGTGGCAGGTCGTATGCCATTGGTATTGGGTATTGGTGGCAATAGCACGGCAGCCGTTGTGGAGCGCATTGAAGAATTGAAAGAACAATTGGTAGCACATTTTGCGGGTATATTATCGGTAACTCCATATTATAATAGGCCACAACAGGAGGGATTATACTTGCATTTCTCGGCCGTTGCCGAGGCAAGTCCTGTGCCTGTGATACTATATAATGTGCCCAAACGCACGGGAGTCAACTTATTGCCAGAGACTACACGCCGCATCTATGATGCTCATCCAAAGAAGATTATGGGTATCAAGGAGGCATGCAATAGTGTGGAGCAATTCACAGAGACGGTGGAGATTGCCAAGGGAGATTTCGCTGTGATCAGCGGCGACGATGACTTGGCATATGAGATGATGAAGGCAGGTGGAGACGGATTGATTAGCGTAGCAAGCAATGCCTGGCCCAAAGAGATGAAGAAGATCGTGCAGGAGAAAGACGCCATGATGCAAAGCAAAATGGGACATAGGATTCACCTCTTGTTTGTGGAAGGTAACCCTAGCGGCATCAAGACGGTGCTGAGCGAGATGGGAATGATAGAGAATGTGCTGCGTCTGCCGATGGTACCTTGTACCGCCAACACGCAGATGGTGATACGCAGGGCGCTAGCGCAAGGGGTGTAAGATGTAAAGTGTAGGGTGTAGGGTGTAGAGTGTAGAAAAATAAAAAATAAGGTTGCGGAATTCGCAACCTTATTTTTTTGGAATATTGTTCTCGCCTTAGTAGAACAATAAACAGCTATTATTGGATGTACTTCTTACCATTGAGGATCACCACACCCTTGTATTGCTCATCAACTACGGTACCTACAAGGTTGTAGCGTTTGTTGTCGTTGATGATAGGAGTTTGGATATTCTCTACAGAAGTGGTAGCGCCATCGAATACGATTACCTCATCTTCACCAATAGCGATGAGAGGCAAAGTAAGTACCTTGGTCTCGTAGTTGGTATCCACGATGCTGTCAGCAATTTCAGTGTGATAAGTATGTTGCTTCAAATAAATATCCACTACGTGCTCATAAGCTACATAAGTGCTGCCCTCAATAATAGTATCCTTCTTGTTGCCAGTAGCAGAAATTCTTACATTACCATCGTTGAAATACATTTCCTCATTATCACCATATTGAATAGATGTATAGTCAGCAATAAGGCTGTCGCTTGTGATGGTGTATTTTCCCTCAATATTGTTTTTGCTAGCAGCAATGAAGTTGAGAGAATAAAGCACAGAATCAATGTTATTGCCGTTTGCAATTTTGTATCGCAAGCACTCGAGCAAGAACTCATGGCCACCTTCGATATCTGCGCTCTCACCATAGTAATCCATTGTCACTTCCTCAACAACAGGAGCATGCTTTACATCAACAAAGCGTCCGTTCATTAACTCTGCATATGATTCACCAGCAGCATTAGTGTACCACAAATACATACCAGAGAGGGTGATTTCGTCACCAGTCTCGATATTGAATGAATCAACTACATTGCGATTTTGGTCACCATGTGCAAGACCATATACATATACATTGTGTGTACCATCAGTAATCCAGAAGTTACCATAGTAGTTATCCTTCATTTCAGAAATGGTAGCAGTCACCTCATAACGAGTAGTAGGATCAGCCTTAGCCACGAAATCTGCCAATGAGATATGCTCAACAGGTTTCTCTGGCTCAACGATACGCTCACCATCACCACTCAAGAGAATCCAATCAAATTCCCATGTAGCAGCGGCATCAGCATCACTGGTATATACAAATGCAATTTGGGTCTTGTCACTGATATAAGAAGTGATATCCATTTCTCCTGATTGAACAAAAGTCCAGTTTTTACCCTCTGGCATTGTTGGAACAGTCAATTTTTCCCAATTCACACCATCCTTTGTGATTTTAACAGACACATAATCAGGAGTAGCATAGTTGAGTGCTTGGTTGAACTCCATCTTAAGTGTGGTGCAAGATGTCAAATCCAAAGGAGCAGAAATGAACCATGATTCAGTAACGTGCTTCACACCACCTACATAAGCAGATGCTTTCATACCATACTGAGCAGTTTGTTGCCAAATGGTACTAACCGCCTCTGGTTTAACTTTGTCATCAATGCTCCATGAGCCCATAGACTCTTTGAAACTGATGTAGTACACAGTGTCGTTCTGTGCGAAGAGATTTAACGACATGGCAACTACGAAAGAAGCCAATAAGAAAATTTTCTTCATAATTTTTTTTAATATTTTATTATTTTAACTCTTTAACAGCTAAGTTCTTGAACTCCCAAGTTGCAGAACCTGCCGTTGAACTGGTGTATTTAAAGCCAATGGTGATTTTTTGTCCAGCAAAAGCCGAAAGGTCGAGATTGCCTGTAGACATAAAATCCCATGAAGAACCATCAGGTACAATATAATTACCATTCTCATCTTGGTTGAATGGGATGTGTACCCAATCGCACTCTGTCACATCGCCTTCGTAGTTGACAGACACCATCACGAAACACTCTGCGAGGAAATCAACACCATATTTGCGAGCTTGTTCAAAGACAAGAACTGGTTTAGATGCCTCCAAAAGATCTACATAAGGAGAAACTACCCAGGCCTCTGATTGGTTGTTAGCACCACCCACATATGCAGACGCCTTCATACCATAGATAGCAGTAGGTTGCCATACATATGAAAGTGAACCTGTTAGCAATACGTTTTGAATGGTAAAGTCACCTTGACTTTGATTAGCGAAACTTTCAGCCAAATAAACCGCTGTAGAAGCGCTCCATTCTGAACCCGTATGGAGGAAAGTAGAAATCTTTTGTTTGCTATCCTTTATCACATTCCAGTCAGTTCCGTTGAATGAGTAGCGACCAGCAGCCAATACGTTATTTGCATTGCGATAAACAACAAGATAAGTAGTACCGAAAGATGCAAATGGGAATTTATTCTTCAATAGTTTAGGAATAATGCGCTCGGGGCGATCGAGTACCTCTACTCCTAGCAACTGATAATCAGCAGGAGCAAGCACTAAAGGAGTCACACCATCTGCGGTAAAGAATTCGATTTGTCCATTAGCAACAAGGAACAATTCTGCACGTGAGCCAACTGATGTAGTATCAATTGATGGAACAACCACGGTAGTTTCTTCATCGGTAAAAGAACAAGCTGTGTACTTATATTCACCAGCATACATAAATGTGAGGGACTCACGTGTAAGATTGGATTGATCTTCACCCATTAGGAAAGAAATCGTATATACGCCCATGCGTGGATTAGGGAAATAGGTAGGCAGAACCACTTGTGTGAATCCCTCTACCAAACGCTCTGCATGCAAAGCTTGCAACTCCTCGTCCGATAACGCACTGTATAATTTTTCAGGATCATATTTTTTACGCCACGTAGCATAATCAGCATTGATATAATTCTGCTTACTATTTGATCCTAAATAATAATCAATCTCATGTTTCTTATCTTTTTTCTCGAAATACTCAGAATCTTTGTTATCGCTCACATACTTTGCCAATGCTACATAGTCATCATGTGAAAGGATAATCTTCTCATCAGCAGTAGCAAATGCTGGCTCAGCCGTAGAATAATCATACTGAATAGCATATACACCGTCTGCCAAAGTACCCGTATAAGATTTTTGTACCATATCCAAAAGTTTGCCCTCGGTAGCAGGTGTAAGATAAGGCACATCTACGTTATTACCCCAGACATAGGTATATGCTTCATCAGAGATATTGAACGTCTCAATATGCTCCATTAACGTCATATACTCTGGTGCAGGGTTGTGCATTTGGAAAGCAATTTTGACATTGCTACCCGCATCTAAATAAGAGAACTTATTCGCGATGAAAGCAGGCAAGTAATATGCAGCGACAGAATCTGACTCAAAATACTTGAGTGAATCTACGAGCAAGAGTTTCTTGTAAGCTACAGAGTCCGCCTCTAGAGATAGAGCAATAGCTTGGTTTTGAGTGTTGTTAACAATAGCAGTATAATCAGCAGAAGTCAGTGTATAACTGATAGTACGCACATCTTGGATAGTAATTTCGTCTTTCCCAAAATGCTCTTCTAATTGATTCATAGACCAATCTTGGCAAGAAGCGAAAACCAATGATAGTGCAATCAATGTATATTTAAATATTCTTTTCATTGTTGTTGATTTTTAATGGTTTATGAATTAGAAAGCCACTTTTAAACGCAAATTGAATGTACGGCCATATGAGTAGAAGAAGTGGATATTGTCCATATTTGCCTCTCCACCAGTAGAAGAGATTGAAGATGGGTTCCAAGCTTTTTCTATATAATATTGGTCAAGCAAGTTGTTGATATTACCCGAAATAGTAGCATCGCATTTACCAATCTCGAAATGGTAGCTAGCGCGCAAATCAAGTGCACCTCCCACTGGCAAAATCAGTGGTTCGATTACCGACATTGATTTACCTACGTTGAGGTTGCTACCATTGAAGCTATAGTAGCTATAGTTGCGTGCTTGCAACGTATACTCACCACCAATACGGAATCCCTTAAATGGTTTGAACATAATACCGACATTGGCAGTTGTCTGAGCAGAACCACCAACATGAATTCCCTTCATATTTACCATTGCCCAAGCATGATCCTCAGCACCAATAGCAGAAGCAGGAGTACTGGTTACGCCATTTTTCTTATCATTGAAAGCTAAAGGAGTACCCTTCTCGTCAAACATATAACCTTTGACGCTATCACTATCCCAAGTCCAATCACCCCATGAGAACATAGCAGAAAGTTCTAACCACTTGGTAGGACGTGCCTTCATCTCAAATTCAATACCCATGTGACGTGCATTAACACCGGTCATATTCATATAGTATTCCTCTTGTTGATCAGTAGTACCGGTCTTAGTCATGGCCTTGTCTAACCACTCTGTAAAGTATCCGTTAACCATCACATTGATGTACTCATTATGGAATCCGTAGCCAATCTCAGCACTAGCAACTTGCTCATTTTTAGCATCCTTATTAATTACATTACTTGTGTTAGAAGACATGAATGCGCCATATGAGAATTTAGGTGCACGAGAGATGTATCCTACATTGACAAAGACATTGTTCCACTTGTTGATATTGTAGTTGAAACCTGTTTTGATGGTTCCACCAGCAAAACTGATCAAGTCTGACTCATTTTGGTGCTCATCATAATAGAAGTGATCGATACGCTTGTAGCTTGTGCAACTGAGTGATCCACTCAAGAATGCAGCCCAATCACCTTTATTGTATTCCGCTTGCGCAAAAACACCTTCTTGCATTACGCGTCCCTCATAATTACGATAAACAACATCGCCTATGCCTAATTTCTCGTTTCGCCAATTTACATCACTTGCATGGTAGTTAAGCTTAGGATCAACACTAGTGGTTCGAGTGGCATCAATAAAATACTCACCACCCATCATATCCGAAATAACAGCTTGGTGAATACCATTATAATAACGAACATCAAGACCCGCATAGAAATCAATACATTCTAAGAAGTTGGTAGAATATGTACTTACTAATCCAACCCAGTTATGGTAGTTGCGATTCTCAGCAATGATCAATTGTGAACCAGTATAGGTATCAGCATTATAGCGAGGATCAGTCTTATCTGTAACAAGAGCGTTAACAGACATTACTTTGCCATAATCAAAGGTACCATCCTCACGACGGAAAGTAGTGGTTAATGCACCATTGTAAGCACCGCGAGTAAGATCAGTATATGCATAACTTGAGTTGACACCTGGTTCTGCAGTATTACCAAAACCACGACCGATACTTACATACGCCACCGAAGATAAACTTGATTTGTGATCAATTTGCCATACGTGGTTGAGTGAGATTTGTGGTTTGTGATATTGGTTGTAATCTGATCCTGATTTTTGATGTCCAAAATCGTCATAACCATAGGTAGCGTTGTAACGTGAGAAGTGCATACCGTTATTCATATACTTCTTCACTTCTTGCCATCCAGCCATGGTCAAGCTACCAGAACGTTGCCAGTGTTTTTGTGGCGCGCCAAATGCGGTGAACGAAAGCTGATGGTTCTCACCAATGCGCTTGGAAACATTAGCAAAATAGTTATATCCTTCAAAACCAGTACCTTGAATATATCCATCACCCCAAGTACGAGATCCGAGCAAGGTAATGGCCCAACCATTTTTCATCAATCCAGTACTAACAGAGAAAGCAATTTTGTTATATCCATCATTACCCATGGCATAAGACAAGAAACCACCTCGCTTGGCATCGATACCCTTGGTGACCACATTGATTGTACCGCCGACAGAAGGAGCACTAACCTTACTAGCACCCAAACCACGTTGCGTTTGCATCACAGAAGTAACATCCGATAATCCTTGCCAGTTGGACCAATAGACTGTACCATTCTCCATATCATTCATTGGAATACCATTGACCATGACAGCTACGTTCTCGGAAGCAAAGCCACGCATGTAAATCTCAGAGTCGCCCCATCCGCCACCTTGCTTGTTAGCATGTACACCAGGGGTATTCTTCAATACCTCTGGAAACTCTTGTCCACCAAGGCGTTCTTCAATTTCAAGTGCAGCTACTTGACTCACTGCAACAGGTGTTTTACGTTGAATTGCCATTTGTCCGACAACAGTAACATCCTCGAGACCAACTACTTCAGCCACCAACTCAATCGTACCCAAATTGGTCTTTTTGCCTACTTTAATCTCTTGCGTAGTGTAACCTACATAAGATAATTGCAGTACTGCATTGGTTGAAACGGATAGAGAGAAGTTACCATCAAAATCGGTGACTACACCATTAGAAGTACCTTTCTCTATGATAGAAACACCTATCAGCGGTTCGCTATTCTCAGCATCAATAACAGTACCGCTTACTGATGTTTGCGCAAAAGTAGCCAATGAGACTACTGCGCTCAAACAGAAGATAAAGATTTTTTTCATATACATTAATTTAATTTATTTTTCAATATCCCTTAATGAAATCCACGAAACGCTCCCAAAGCGATTTCTTGCGAACAATGTTGTACGAAGGAGTGAGGTCATAATCCACATCGGTATCATCCAATGCCTCTTTAATCTTGACCTCCAATAGGTCGGCATAGGCGCGGAAACCATAATCTGTCAAATGCACGCCATCTACCGTACCCTCCATCTCTGGAGCTACTTGACCATCGTGAGTCATATAATACAAGCCTTTTGGATTCTCCGCGAGGTGTTGCTCGTAGCCACGACGGAAAGCCTCATTCTTCTGAGGAAGATACTCCGCATGATAACTATTATGACGGGTATAAGGATACATGATTCCCTCCACCATAATGATTGGAACTTCGGGACGAAGCGTGCGAAGAATATTAATAAAATCGTAAGTTGCTGTATCGCAACGATCTTTAGTACAATTAGGCACAGGATCTATCACATAGCAGATAGCATCTTCAATGCTAGCCATCGCCTCTGCGATATAGAAATCCATGCGTGCGTTGCCAGAAGTAGAGAGATTGACACACTCGAGGTTGTATTCACGTTGGATCATTGCAGAAGGCACCATACCTACACGTGAAGCGCAACCACCTTGTTGGATACTAGTTCCATAGATAACGATCTTACCCATCTTGCGAGGATTCTCAACGCGTGGCATGGTGAGCTCGGCAGTAGAATCCACACCGATTTGCAACCAGTTGATACCATCATAGAGTGGCAAATAAATCATATATTCGTGCATCTCGCCATCCAAGTTCTCCACATAGAGTTTGGATTGGATGGAGTCAGCTTTGAAATTCTTCTCTTGTGGGCGAGCGGTATTGACATGCTCCCAAACGTTACGCTCCTCGTTGAGGTAATAGAGGTCGGTGCCCTTGATACCGGTCATCGCCATATGTTGCATATGGAAATTGTTTTTCAGGTTGTATTGTGCAGCTATTCGTTTGCTATTGGTAGCGAAGCGTACAGCAATACCCGAAGAGTGGTTGTAAAGCCATTGTTGCTCCTCACGACAGCTATCCATGTACTGCTGAGGGAGACGCGTGTAAGGCTCGGTGGTATTGTCCCAGCCTTTGTTGATGATTTGGAACTTAGTCGCATCTTCATAACGGAAGCCAGGCAATGGGTCCGCAGATACAGCCAATGTTGCGGAAAGTGCAAGAAGCAAGATCCAAATGTTCAAGTGTTTCATAGAGTTATCGTGTTTTGAATTATATCCTATCCTACCATGCGTATACACGCGCGCATGCGCCTACGCACACATAAATAAATAAGGAAAGTATTATTTCTCCCTCATTTTACAAAGTGAATAAGGTGTCTTGCCATATGGCAGGGACACCTTATTTACTGTTGTTCACATCTAATTAGATAGACTTCTTAGCTTGGTCAACGATAGCTTTGAACGCTGCTGGTTGGTTCATCGCCAAGTCTGCGAGGACTTTGCGGTTGATTTCGATACCAGCTTTCTTCAATGCACCCATCAATTGGCTGTAGCTGAGACCCTCGAGACGCGCAGCGGCGTTGATACGTTGGATCCAAAGAGCACGGAAGGTGCGTTTTTTGTTCTTACGATCGCGATAAGCGTACTGGAGACCTTTCTCCCAAGTGTTTTTGGCAACTGTCCAAACGTTTGCACGGCCACCAAAATTGCCTCGTGTGAGGCTCAAAATCTTCTTACGACGGTTGCGTGAAGCAACGTGATTGACTGATCTTGGCATAGTTTTACTAGTTTAAAAATTTGGTGGTTAATAATTAACGGAGAACCAACATCTCGCGAACAGAGCGCAAGTTAGTTGAATCAACCAATGCAACGTGAGTCAAGTTGCGTTTTTGTTTTTTAGTCTTCTTTGTCAGAATGTGACTCTTGTAAGCGTGTTTACGCTTGATTTTGCCGGTTCCGGTAAGAGCGAATCTTTTTTTAGCACCGGAATTAGTCTTTACCTTTGGCATTTTGTTAATAATTTAAATTGTTAATATTGATTTTAAGTCTCAGGCAGCCATTGGTGGCCCTACGACTGTAGTATTGTATAGCGTGGTGTAGAATGGTATAGCATTGTTCACCCCGCCACGTATCCTCATTTATTTTTTAGGAGCGATGTTTACGATCATGCGTTTGCCTTCAAGCTTAGGCATAGCCTCTACTTTGCCATACTCCTCAAGATCGTTAGCAAAACGCGCTAGCAACAACTCGCCTTGATCCTTAAACAAGATACTACGACCACGGAAGAATACATACGCCTTCACTTTGTTGCCATCCTTCAAGAATTCTTGCGCGTGTTTGAGCTTGAAGTTATAGTCATGCTCATCGGTTTGAGGTCCAAAACGAATCTCTTTGATAACCACTTTCGCAGAGTTTGCCTTGATCTCTTTCTCTTTGCGTTTCTTTTGATAGAGGAACTTCTGATAATCCAAAATACGGCACACAGGTGGTACGGCATTTGCTGAGATTTCTACTAAGTCCAAGTTCATGTCATCCGCCATGCGCATTGCTGCTTCATACGAATACACACCTTGCTCTACATTATCGCCTACAAGGCGAACTTCTTTCACGCCACGGATTGCATCATTGATGCGGTTGGGCATTTCTTTTTCTACGCGGCCACGACGCTGTTGTGGGCCTTTTTGTGGATTTGCTATAGTTTTATCCTCCTAAATAAATTATTAAAAAACGCGTTTCGAACGCGACGCGCGTACATGCGCTCGCAATTCGGGGTGCAAAGGTACTACATTTTTCGCAATCCACAAAATATTTTTCACAAAAAATAACATTTTCCTAAAAATTGTAATATGTACTGTATAAAATTTGTAGATTTCTGGTCTTTTCTTTGGTTGAAAGAAAAAAAAATTGTAACTTTGCAAGCAAATTGTGCAAAATATTTTATAACCAATAATTTTAATATTTACAACAATGAAAATGAACAAAATTTTCTCAGCAATTATGCTGATGGTTGCAGTTGCTTTTGCAGCATGTAACACCCCTAACCCTCCAGTAGGTCCTAACGGTCCAGGACAAAATGGAAACCAAGGTGAAGACACTACAGAAGTAGTAGGTGGTCAAGGTCAAGGAACTCTTGAAAGTCCATTTACAGCGGATGATGTAATCGCCCTTAATGGTTCTAAAACTGGTGCTTACTATGTAGAGGCATACATCGTTGGTCAAATCGCAGGTAAGTCTTTGACTGATAATGCTGAGTTTACTGCTCCTTTCTCTGGTAGCACCAATGACGATGGTTCAGTGAATGCTTACAACACTAACCTTTTGATTGCTTCTGCTGCTGGCGTAACTGATGTAGCAAAATGCGTACCTGTACAATTGCCATCAGGAGCACTCCGTTCTGGATTAAACTTAGTAGAAAACCCAGACATGTTGGGTCAAAAGATTCTTATCTATGGTTCTCTTGAGAAATACTTTGGCGCACCAGGTATCAAAAATCCAGAATACGCTAAGGTAGGCGACAAGACATTCGGTATCGACCCAAGTGTAGAGCAAAAAGAGCCAGAGGCTAAGGTTGTAACCGTAGCAGAGTTCAACGCTGCTCCAGAATACACCGAATCACTTGTATATTACGAGCTTACTGGTACTATCAGCGGTCTAAGCGCTGGTGGAAATGCTGTTATCTACGGTAACTTCGACCTCACCGACGAGACTGGTACCGTATATGTATATGGTTTGGATAAAGCATTTAAAGCTGTAGGTAACACCAAAGCTGACAAGTCATTTGGTGAACTCGGATTGAACGACGGCGACAAGATTACTCTCCGTGGTTTGCGTGGTTCATACAACGGCAAGATTGAGGTGATGGGTGCATACTTTGTAAAACTCGTTAGCAAAGGCGAAGGCGGAAATGACAATCCTGGTGGAAATGACAACCCTGGTGGCAACGACAATCCTGGCGGAAACACAGGCGGAACTACTCCAGAGGGCGCGATTGTATTTGATGCTGACGTAGAAAACGATGGTGTTGGTACCGATTCTAACAATGCAGCTTCTTACACTATTACTAAGGACGGTGTTACTATCACTGTATCACAAGGAATCCTCGGCACATACAACAACGAGAACCACTACCGCATCTACAAGAACCAAACATTGACCGTTACCTCTACCGTAGGTAATGTGAAGAAAGTGACCTTCACTTGCACCGCTAATGACGATGCTAAATACGGTCCTGGTTGCTTCACATGGTCTACAGGCGACTACAGTTACTCAGGTGCTAACGGCACATGGACTGGCGACGCTTCTGAAGTTGTCTTCACTGCATCTTCTAACCAAGTTCGCGCAACTCAAATCGTTGTAGAGCTCTAATGAGGATAAAGACTAGAATAAAAAGGACCGCTCGTTTGAGCGGTCCTTTTATTTTTTATTAGTGAGACTAGCGAACTAGTCGAACTAGTGAATTAGATAATACCTTGCTCGAGCATGGCTTGCGCTACCTTCATGAAGCCAGCGATGTTAGCACCCTTCACATAGTCAATGGTGCCGTCGGCTTGCGTACCGAACTTCACGCATTGCTCGTGGATAGACTGCATGATTTGGTGTAGACGAGTATCTACCTCTTGTGCAGTCCAACTGAGGTGCTCGCAGTTTTGTGTCATCTCAAGACCTGAAGTTGCCACACCACCGGCATTAACCGCCTTGCCAGGAGCAAAGAGTACGCCATTGTGTTGGAAGTAATGAATTGCGCCAGGTTGGCAACCCATATTACTTACCTCGCAGCAGCACCAGCAGCCATTAGCCTTGAGTTCCTTAGCATCGTCTTCGCTAAGCTCATTTTGGAACGCACATGGAAGAGCGATATCGCAAGGTACTGACCATGCTTTCTTGCCAGCAGTAAAGTGTGCTTGACCTGGGAACTTGTCCGCCATATCTTGTACCTTATTACGATTAGAAGCACGCATAACGAGCATGTAATCAATCATCTCAGCAGTAATACCCTCTGGGATGGCACAAACGCCATCAGGACCAGAGATAGCCACTACCTTAGCGCCGAGTTCAGTAGCTTTTTGAGCTGCACCCCAAGCCACGTTGCCGAAGCCAGAGATTGCTACAGTCTTACCCTCGATGCTCTTGCCTGCTTGGTGGAGAAGATGCTCTGTGAAATAGAGTGCACCATAACCAGTAGCCTCTGGACGGAGGATACTACCACCCCAAGTCATACCTTTGCCTGTGAGGACACCTGTATGATATTCGCGCGCGAGCTTTTGGTACATACCATTGAGGAAACCTATCTCACGACCACCTACACCTACGTCTCCTGCAGGAACATCGGTATCCACACCGATATTGCGCCAGAGTTCGAGCATGAAGGCTTGGCAGAAACGCATGATCTCTGCATCAGATTTGCCTACTGGGTCAAAGTCAGAACCACCTTTGGCACCACCCATAGGGAGCGTAGTGAGAGCATTTTTGAAGGTTTGCTCAAAGCCCAAGAACTTGAGCATAGATGGATTAACCGCCTTGTGGAAACGCAATCCGCCTTTGTAAGGACCAATTGCTGAGTTGAATTGCACGCGATAACCGAGGTTGGTTTGCACTTGGCCTTGGTCGTCCACCCAAGTTACACGGAAAGTGAAGATGCGATCTGGTTCAACCATTCGCTCTACAATCTTGGCTTTCTCATACTCAGGATGTTGGTTATACACTTCCTCGATAGACACAAGGACTTCCTCAACGGCTTGCAAATACTCTGCTTCGCCAGGATGCTTTGCAGCAAGATGCTGCATGATATCCGTAACTTTCATTGTAGTATAAATTTAATTATGGTATTAAGTTCTAAAATTCGTTTGCAAAGGTACATTTTTTTTTACACTTATACAATAGTTTTGCTTAATTATTTCAAGAATTCTTCAGTATTCTTATTGGAATCACTAAGTAATCACTAACTAATCACTAAGTAATCACTAAGTAAATGTATAGTGTGGTGTAGTTATGATATTGACTTTTTGAGGTAGATATAAAATGTAGTTCCAGCATCGGATGTGTGGAAAGTAATCTTACCTCCACTACCTTCAATAATATTCTTAGATATTGGCAATCCTAGTCCAGCCCCGGTATTTTTGGTTGTGAAATTAGGAACAAATATCTTTTTGCGTGCTTCGGGTTCGATTCCTGGTCCATTATCCGAGATGGATATTTCAATCCAATCATTCGTAGAAGACGCATGTAGGAGATCCAAAATATCTTGCGTCTTTGTGATTTGGTTCTTAAGAATAATAATGATGTCACTATTTGGTCTTCCTTGCATGGCTTGGATGGCATTCTTAACGATATTCGTAAAGACCTGAGTGATTTGATCTGCATCAGCAATGGCATTAACACCCTTGTCAGGTCCGATATATCTAATAGGTATTTCGGAAGGGTTGTTGCGCATGAACATGATGAAATCATATAACTTAGCAGCAACATCTACCGTAGTAGGATTAACCTCGGGCATTTTGGCAAAATCTGAGAAAGACTTGGCAATATGGCTAAGGTTATCAATCTGATCAATAAGCAGTTGTGTAGATCGGTCAAATGCGGCATCAAATCGTTCGGTACCTTTGGTTCGTTGTAATTGCTGGAGCGTAAGTTTCATAGGTGTGAGTGGATTATTGATCTCATGCGCCACCTGTCTGGCCATCGTTCTCCATGCCATTTCGCGTTCTGATCGGGCTAGCCTTTCGGTAGATTCGGCTAGCGCATCCATCATCTGATTATAATGCATAACGAGTTCTCCTACCTCATCGGAGAAAGAATAGTCAATATGTTTTCCTTTTCCTCCAAGATGATTTTGCTTGAGTTGTTCGCTCACCATTCCAAGTGAAGAAGTGACTCGTTGCGATACCGCCCACACCACAACAATAGCGATTAGGAGCAAGACGATATAGAGAGGGAATGTTTGTAGCATATATGAATGTAGGTGCTCGGTAAGCTCTTGTTGTGAAATAAAGCTAGGCAAAGCGATATAACCGATTTGGTTATAGTTACCATTGATGAATTCGGTGTACGCCGAAAGGTACTTAACATCACCAATGTGTTCATATTGGACTGTAGGACAATCATCTAGGAACAAAGGTTGTGGAGCAATATGGGTTGGAAGTAAACCATGTTGGAAGAGCTGTGGTGCGGATGTACCGATCAATCTACCATTAAGATCATAGACATGTATATCCGTTTCAAAAGCAAAACTCATATCACGCAAATCCACATTAAGAGATTGCATATGATCGGGAGTAATGGCTATATCCCAAAAATACATATTTTGGAGTGTAATCTTGGCATATTGCGCCTTCTTGCTTAATCTAAGCTGCTGTGTTTCAATAAAAACGCGACGGGATTGCTCAAGTGATGCAAAGAAGATTGACAGTAGGATTACTAACACCATAGGCGTTAGAACGACTTGGAATTTACCACCCAATCTCATTCTTTTGAATCCTTTGTAGCGCACCAAACTATAAATAGCTATGCTTAGGAGTAGGATAATCAGTGTAAATATAAGTGCATAATATGTACGCAGTTTATTAGAAGTATCATTAGATTCATTAGAAGCAAAAATGGAGCGATATGAAAAATTATCCATCACATCACTAACCCCAACCAATGAGTTAGAGGTAGACTTCGCTTGCTGTTTACCAATAGAGAATAGATAACTATTGTCGTAAGAGTGAATAGGAATACAAGAATCAGTCTGATAAAAATTCAATGTCCATTGCTCATCGGCATGGAAAGGAGCGATGAAGGAATTGTGTAGTTGACTACTAGTGACAGAATAGTTATATTTGATGGGTATAGCGACAACAATCTGAAATTCGTTGATTTTTGTTCGATAGCAAACACCCTGTGCATTATCCCATTGCGCAAAATACCATTGATCATAAATAGGGCGAGTCACACGCGCAGTAGACGTGAGCCAGGAATTTGACCAATAGACCATTTTGTCGTACTGATAGATATAGAAAACAATGTTTTCATCCACATGCGAGTATAGCCACAGCGAGTCAAAACAATTAGTTTGAATTGTTCCGGAGAGCTGCTGCATAAGTACCTCAGCTTGGCGTTGTTGCTCGTTCAAAGTGCGCTGCAGGCGCTTAGCATCTCTTGCCATAGGGTCGCAGGAAGCAAACAAAAGTAAAACGCAAGATAAAACAAATAATATTTTATATATCGCTTTCACGCTGCAAAAATACAATTTTTTTTGGAAATATCCAAATTTTTCAGTACCTTTGCAGATAATTTTGCAAAATCATCTAATAATCATCGTATGGTGCATATCCTTACATCGCTCTTATTGGGTTGTCTAATGATACTTGACCCCTGCACACTTTTTACAAGTATTGCAGCCATTGGCTATATAGACAAAGAGATTGCCAATCGTAGAAGAGTACTCATCAGTGGACTGATGTTTGTGCTCGGGAAACTAGCCACATATACTCTCCTAGCTATTCCATTTATAATGGGAGCTAAGAGCGATGGAATAAAACACTTTCTCCACGAATGGGGAGAGCCCTTATTAGCAGGATTTATGCTGATATGTGGATTGCTCCTACTATTTACAGGTCATCATCATCACGAACATGATCATGGTGTAAAAAAATGGATACAAAACATTGATAGTCAAAGCAGTGGGCTTTGGTCATTCATGTTGGGCATATTCTTTGCCATTGCTTTTTGTCCGCATAGATTGGTATATTTTTTCACCATGGTTGATATTGCCATAAGCTTACCAACCACGTGGAATTGGATTTTGCCTATCGTATTTGGATTAGGTACAGGTTTACCTATTATGATTATCGCCTGGTTGATTTCATATAGCGCGATATCAATAGCAACACTTACCCAACGTCTGCATGCTATTGAAAAATGGATACGATATATCTCAGCGGTATTGTTTATTGGTTATGGACTATACCTTTGCATCCATATATTTGCTCATGAAGAAGGTTGTAGTTGTGACCATCATCATGCTACATGCGTCACATCGCATCATTGACCACCATGGGAGCTCCCTATTTTCGCTTTAAACAATTTACAGTATGGCACGATAGATGTGCTATGAAAGTAGGCACAGATGGTGTACTGCTAGGTGCTTGGTGTGAATTACCACAATCGGACAGCAATTGCATGCGCGTGTTGGATATCGGTACAGGTAGTGGATTGATTGCATTAATGCTGGCCCAAAGGTTGGAACAAGAAAAACGGGAATTCACCATATGCGGTATAGATATTGAGTCCAATGCAGTAGAGCAGAGTCGCATTAACTTTGAACAATCTCCGTGGTCATCACATTTAAGAGTGATAGAGTGCTCGGTACAAGAGTTGGATGATGAGAATGGATTTGACTTGATAGTGAGTAACCCACCCTATTTTCAAAATAGTCTGAAGAATCCAGATAAAGGGCGTGCTACAGCACGCCATACAGACAGTTTGACTTATGCAGAACTACTAGCACATGCTAAGCGATTATTAAAAAATGATGGAACATTATCGCTAATCCTCCCCGGAGAAGCTGAATCTGATATTTTGATACTAGCAAAGAAAAATCAGTTACATCCTACACATATAACCTATGTACACTCTAAAGAAGGTAAACCTATAAAGCGCATATTAATAACCATGCAAGCCACTTCTATTGCCGATAAAGAATTAATATACAACCACTTATATATAGAATCAACCACTTCTCCTCGCAGCGAGGAATACAAGGAATTAACAAAAGATTTTTATCTATAAAATGAATCAATCGTTTGCAAGTATGAAATATTTTGTATAATTTTGCAGAAAATGTATAATAACACAAACAAAATTAGTAAAATTATGAAAAAAATCGTTATTGTATGTGCCGTATTATTAGCAGGCATATTGAGTAGTTGTGGCGACACTAATTATTGCTACGAAGTTACAACCAAAGTGAATAGTGTGATTGAAATGTCAACTACAACATATCATTGGTGCACTTCTAACGAGCTAGAAGCCATTAAAGCCGATTTGAAAGCAGCACAAACCAACATGGGTATATCAGAAGATAAAATCACAATCACTGCTGTACGTACCAACAGAAGTGAAGCTGATTGTCACAAGTAATTACTAGAATCCCCAATAATAAGAGGGTGTGTCAATGGCACACCCTCTTATTATTATTTATTATTACGGAATTATCTACTTTAAACTTGTGATTAATATGTAGTATATTCCGTTTGTTTGTATTTTTGTGAATATTTCTTATTTTAGTCTTGTAGTATTAAATATAATTAAAACATCTACAATTATAAATTGTCAAATTAGTAGTTCAAGTAATCCGTATATGGATTAAATTTACTATCTATGTAACTGTTTCCATATAGCATTAGCATTTTGTTGATTGGTTGCTATTGGCAATACTGCACATTTTGCAGATAACCATTCTCCTATATTTGCTAACATATATTTATATATTTTTTTGTTTTTTCCTTCTTTGTTTATTTTATACAACTCACCGTTTTCAATTAAAAAAGAAACATCCCATCCATCCTTTAATATATGAAAATGAGGTGGCATATGGTCATTACTCCATATTTGAATTTCATACGAATTATGATGGAATAGATTTGACTCATCTGTATTTATATGAGCCATTTCTGTTATTAAATCGGTATTCATTTGTGGTTCTTCATGGTTTAAAGCTAAACATCCGTTTTCCCTTTCCTCATATAAATAGTCCTCATCAACGGAAAACAAATCCACCGTATCATACAACGGTTCGTAATCAATATACGCTTTGTCCAACTCCGACATCGGAATGTTGTCAAAGTCAAAAATATCAAGTTCCTCGACTTCTTTTTTGGTCTTGAAATCCTCCAAATTTTCTATATGTTTCATATTCTATAATTTATCAATAGTTCGTTATATTTCCACATCGCCATCGGTGCAATGGACAACTTTGGCAGGAACTTCATTATTCCAATCGTCTTGTAAAATAATTTCTTCCCATTGCGCTATAGTACCTTGGAATGTGATGGAGGTCAAGGATGAGCAATCATAGAAAGCATATTCTCCGATACTTGTGACACTATCAGGGAGCGTGATAGAGGTAAGCTTTTTGCAACCATCGAAAGCATAATCTTCTATACTCGTGACGCGATTGCCTATAATGATGGAGGTCAGGGATTCACAACCATAGAAAGCCGAGTCTTTAACAGTAATAACACTATTGGGTATAGCAATGGCGGTTAGCGATGAGCAACGATAGAATGCCTCATGTCCAATACTCGTAACACTATTGGGAACAGTAACGGAGGTCAGCGATGAGCAATTTTTGAAAACACCGTTTCTAATAGCCGTAACACTGTTGGGTATAGTGATGGAGGTTAGCGTTTTGTAATCCATGAAAGTCCATTGTTCAATACTCTTGACGCCGTCTGGGATGGTGGTGCTTTGGCAACCGCAAACAAGGGTGTCTGTGTCCGTTAGGATAATTGCATGGCAATTCTGTCGGCTATCATACATGGTATTACCTTCTGCTACTACAATAGAAGTGAGGCGTTCGCAACCCGCAAAAGCGCCTTTGCCAATACTCGTAACGCTATCAGGGATAGTGATGCTAGTTAGCGAGGAGCAAGTAGAGAAAGACCCGTTTCCAATAGTAATAACGCTGTTTGGGATAGCAATGGATGCCAGCGATGAGCAACGATAGAAAGCCCCCTCTCCAATAATGGTGACACTATCTGGAATAGTAATGGCAGTCAGCGATGAGCAACCTATGAAGGCATTATCTCCGATAACCTTGACGCTATTGGGGATAGTAATAGTGGTCAGCGAGGAGCAATCCTCGAAAGCTCTATCCCCAATACTCGTGACGCTATTGGGAAGAGTAATGGAGGTCAGCGATTTGCAATCGTAGAAAGCCATATCTCTAATACTCTTGACACTATTGGGAAGAGTGATGGAGATCAGCGAGGTGCAGTCGAAGAAAACCCCTCCTCCAATACTTGTGACGCTATCGGGAATAGCGATGCTGGTCAGTTTGGAGCAACCCGAGAAAGTTCCTCCTCCAATACTTGTGACGCTGTCGGGGATGGCAATGGATGTAAGAGATCTGCAATCTGCGAATGCCCACGCCTCAATACTCGTGACGCTATTAGGAATGGTAATGGAGGACAGCGATGTGCAATTTTGGAAAGCTCTCGCTCCAATAGTCATGACGCTGTTGGGAATAATGATGCTAGTCAGCGATTTGCAATCACAGAAAGCCCATTCTCCAATAGTTGTGACGCGATAGGTAACATCGTTAAACACGACGGTTTCGGGGATGACGATAGCACCCTCGTAGCCACCACTCTTTTCGGTAACCTCTGCGGTCAGATTGTCATTGTCGAGGCGGTAGTTGATATTGTTGATAATTTCTTCTATCATAGTTGTTCGTCTTATTTTACAGAATTATTGTTGTGGTTAGAGTGTTTCATAGTTGTCATATGCGTTTATAATTTCTTGTAATCTGGCATTGGTGTGTGAATATCAACTTTACGATTGGGATTGTTAATATTCCAGGCATGGAGAAGGTATTCCCAGTTACTCCATTTATCAAAATGCTCTACCTGATTGAGAGCATCTATCAACATAGTGCACTGTTCATCACTTAGTTTTCCCTCTTGTCCATTATGATGAAAATACTCATACTGCTTAATGGTATATTGGTAGTATTCTGGACTTTCGATTTTAATGCAAGTATGAAAGTGTTTACCCAGCGTCTGTTTGTCCACGACATGAAAGTGTGGAATGGGCGCATCGTCGTCCATGAAATATAGTATGTCTAGGTCTGCACCGACAGAGCATACTCGCCCCATGCGTATCATCATTTTATCGTCTTGCTGAATATCCATTTGCTCGTTTAATTTTGTGTAATCTAACACTTCCGAAGTTTCATCCACTTGTGTCTTGTCCGTGTTGTTGTCGTTCCACATAGACAGAGCGTATTCCCAGTTCGTTTTGTAGCGCTTGTTTTTACACTCCTCTTTCAAGAAAGCAACGAGGTACTTTTTCTGCTTCGGTGTCAAAATATCTTCTTTTCCTGTATGGAGGAAATATCCAATTTTATCCAAACGGACACAAGTGTGTATTTTCTTTCCATCGGTTTCGTCATCCCATATATGCATATGTGGAATAGCAAACTCATCATCACACACAAACACCTTAAATTTAGGTAACTCCTGTTTACCATTTTTCTTAAAGGTGGTGAAATAACCGACCACAGCCATCTTATACAACATATTACGACTCTCTTTCATAGAAGTTTTTTCATTCAATGTTTCGTCATACTTTTACTAAAATCACTTGCAAAAATGGTTTTGAAATAGGTATTGTAAAATTCCTTTTTGTATTTAAGCAAAAACTCTTCTAATTTATCATCTTTATCAATCTTATCCATCGCTTTTGCCTAATTCATCTGCAACTTCATCGCAGGTTTCTAGTTGGTATTTTCGCAGTGTGTGATCTATATCAATCAACCTCAAACATTCAGGAGGAATGTTGTTATATGTATAGACGGCATCTTCGCAGTCAATCATATCATCAGCGTAAAAATTTATATATGTGCCTTTTTTAGATTTGTTCAAATCAATCCGATATATATAAATTCCATATTTTTCGGCATCATGTGAATCCACGAATGTTTTTATTTTATCATATATGTCTGGTATTTTATTTAGATTCTTGCACGATGCGTAAGCGTAAATTCGCTCTGGAAAACATCTGCATTCTCCCGACTTACATCCCAAACCTGTTTTTTCTATGACTTTAGCATTTTCCCCTGTGCTGAAATAATAGAGTTTTCCGTGATTCTTAACATAAACCAAATCATTTGCGTCAGAAGCGTTTATCGGAATTATCTCGCGTGTTTTCAAATCTTCTAATATATAGTCTATATGCTTTCCTGATTCAATCGCTTCATACACACAATTTGGAACATCATCGCCGAAATAATCTTTCATTGATTCCAAATAAATGTTATCATAATATTCCCTTTTTATTAATAGTTTTATTGGTTTTGATGATGTCTTTTTGAATTGTTCAATATTCATCCGTTTCTGAATTTCTTTCATACGTTGAAATTGGTTTGGAGGGTTCTATTTATTAACTATTTAATTTCAAAATTCCAGACGTTTGTTTTTCAGAGAAAGTATGGGGATTTTCAAATCACCCCTTTTTCTTTTAAGTTTCTCCAGAAGAGTTTTACAAATTCAATAGGAAGTGTGGCAATATACCTCATATACCTAAATCTCAACGCCACATTTGCCCAGAAACGGTAATTTTTTATCGCAGCATCCATACCTAAGGTTGATTCTACAAAATCAAAAACATCAGATTCAAATCGTGTCATAGTATATTTAGTTTTTAAGTTTTACAATATAATATAGCTTTAAGCTTCTTCTCGGACTTTTACAAATCCTTTACAATTTTAAATTTCACTTCCAGATGATTTTCATAATTTCTAAAGTTCCATTCATATCCGTCTGTATCGGCATCGCTATCCTTACTGATATGAACAGTAATTGCATCGTAATCAGGGTGATAAGCTGATTCATTAGACACCATTGCACCTAAGAAGAAGTTAAGTTCTTCAATATCGCCATACCAATGAATATCATTCAGGTTCGTCCTGTTAAACACGCCTTTAAAATGAGGAATTGTTATGTTTCCACGAATAATGACCTTTCCAAGTGATTTACAATAAAAAAAGGCATCTCGGTGCATAAAAACTACAGAGGCAGGGATATCTACAGACCTAAATGCGTGACACTCCATAAAGGCTCTGTCAGCAATACCAATGACTGTATACTTCTCATCGTTATAGTACATAACTGAGGGTATCTTGAAATCAATCTGCACTTGTTCTTGACGAAATAGCGGGTTATTGCTATTAGATCTTGACAGAACTGCGGTTTTGTCTTCTGGATTTATTATGTAAAAAAATCCGCCATAGTCTACTTCATTCGCATTCATAATAATATGATTTTTCAGTTTTTTATTGTTAAACTTAATTTTACAGTGCAAAGATGGGGGAATAAAAAAAACTATGCTACTTTTTTTCGCACAGGGTATAAAATAATCATCTAACTATCTGATAGATAACAATAAAAAAATATTTAGGGGAATTAATTGGAGAATCTATCAGGAATTATTAGGGGATTTTGGGTTATTTTCTCATTGGTTTCCTTAGTCCTCATCAACGGAAAACAAATCCACCGTATCATACAACGGTTCGTATCTCGTCATAGTTTAATGCTAAACATCCTTCATTATCCACATTTTTTTCGATGTTGTTAAATTCGTCAAACTTCTTAATATATTCCATATTATTCTATAATTTATTATGTTACAACTTAAATGTTCTTAATTAGTTGAGTTTATTCACTATTTAAACAAACCTACTTTTTTATTTTTTGAAACAATTCATCTGTTGTTATTTTTTCTTTCCAATAATCAATCAATATTTCTTTGTTTTTTACAATCCA
>JAZSGL010000061.1:0-3324 GCA_045532735.1 Paludibacteraceae bacterium
AGGAGCTCGCGAGAATAAGAAGAAGCGTAGCATCACCGAACCATCTAACGACGAGCTATTCTTGGATAGCGACACATCGGAGATATTATCGGAGCAGCCACATAACGAGCTAAATGTTGATGGACAATGAAACGATTTTTACTATTAGCCGTTGCAGCTCTTATGTTCGTAGGCTGTAACAACGCCTTCGAGGACGAGGGCAACGCTCGTTACGAGCAGAACACACTTCCAACCCTTACAGCAGCCTTCGATGAGGATGCGACACGAACCTACGTGGAGAATAACAAATATCTCCGTTGGCATGAGGGCGACCTCATCTCGGTATTCTATGGCACAACTCTGAATAGCCAGTATAAGTTTATAGGTAATACTGGTGCTAATAGCGGTGAGTTTGAGCCTATTAAGAGTGATAATCTCAGCACGGGCAATGCGCTTGATAGAATCTATGCTATCTACTCGTACGATGCATCTGCTACAATTTCAGAACTTGGAGTTATCAGCTACACACTCCCTTCAACTCAGGCGTACGCCGAGGAGTCTTTTGGTATGGGTGTCAACACTATGTTGGCTGTAACAGAGAACTTGGATGATAAGTTCCTCGCATTCAAAAATGTTTGTGGTTATCTTAAAATTAAACTCTATGGTGAGCAGGCTACTATCATCAAGAGTTTGACTATTAAGGGTAACGCAGGCGAGAAGATTGCTGGTAATGCGACGATTTCTGGGAGCTATGGCAGTGCACCAGTTGTTGCTATGACAGAAGGCTCAACAGATACTATTACCATCAATTGCGGCGAGGGCGTTGAACTTAGTGCCGATGCAGAGAACCCTACTGAGTTTTGGGTTGTTGTGCCACCAACCACATTTAGTCAGGGTATAACCATTACCATTACTGATGCGGACGATGCAGTATTTGAGAAGAATACAACAAAGGAGGTCGTTGTTAATCGTAATGAAATTCAGCCTATGGCGGCTGTGAATGTAGCGTTCGAGGCTATTCTTAACCCCGCATCCAACGAGATTTTATACACTTCGACTGATGGAAATATTGTAGAACCATTCGATGCAACCGTGTTTGGTGCTACAATCCTTACCAATACATATGTCGATGGTAAGGGTACAATTACCTTCGATGGAGACGTAACAATGGTTGGTGAAAAGGCTTTTGCTGAGTGTAATAAGCTGTCAAGTATTGCTATTCCTGATAGTGTAACAACCATTGGCGACTCGGCATTTCTTATTTGCGAGAATCTCACAAATATTAAACTTGGTGATGGCGTAACGACTATTGGGGAGGCTGCATTCTCTTCATGTGCGGCACTTCCTAAAATTAATATTCCAGATAGCGTTACAACTATTGGTGTAAAGGCGTTCTTTGGTTGTAGAAGTTTGACAAACGTATATCTTGGTAAGAGTGTGGAGACCATTGGCCAGAGGGCATTCTACTACTGCAATAATCTTGCAAGTATCAATATCCCTGATAGTGTAACTACTATTGGTATGTACTCATTCTACGATTGTGATAAACTTACAACTATCGCTTTTGGTGATGGTGTATCAACAATTGAGACCTATGCATTCTATAGTTGTGATGCTCTTACAACAGTAACTTTGGGTAAGAATGTAACGACAATCGAAGATAACGTATTCAACGGTTGTAGTGTCCTTAAAAACGTATATTGCAAGGCTGTAACGCCTCCAGTAGCAACATATACTATTGCTTGGAATTGCTTCGAGAATAATGCATATGATCGTAAGATATACGTTCCTGCTGAGTCGGTTAAGGCATACCGTATGGCTGATGGTTGGCTTAACTACGCTGACGAAATCTATGGCTATGACTTTATAAATGGTGTAATAGTACCAGATACTCCAAGTTCTAACGAGATTTGGTACACTGCTACCGAGAAGGTTGAACCATCAGATGATATGTTTGGTGTTGAACTTCTTTCAAATGAGTTTAATGCGGTTAAGGGAAAGGGTATTTTGACTTTTGATGGCGATGTAACAGTTATTGGTGAGAGAGCATTTGAGAGCTGTAAGATGCTTACAGGTGTAACGCTCCCTAAGAGTGTAACAACTATTGGAGATTATGCTTTCAGTTATTGCACTAGTCTCTCATCTATGACAATGCCAAATAGCGTAACCGTAATTGGTAACTATGCTTTTAATAATTGTACAGGTCTCAGAGCTATTCACTTCGGAACGGGTGTGCAGACCATTGGAGCTTATGCCTTTAATAATTGTAATAGTCTCTCGAACGTTGCTATTGGTGTTGGTGTAACCTCAATTGGTGATTTTGCTTTCTATTATTGCGATAACCTTAAAGAGATAACCATCTCAGATAGTGTAACTACTATGGGCGAGAATCCATTCCGCCACTGTTCGCGATTGATAAAGTTTAAAGGTAAGTTTGCTTCGAAGGATGGCCGTTGTTTAATTATGGATGGTGTATTGGCATCATTCGCACCTTCTACGCTATTTGAATATGTTATCCCAGAGGGTGTAACTACAATTGGTAATTCTGCATTTAGAGATTGCGATAATCTTAATGAAATTACTATTCCTGAGGGTGTAACTGCTATTGGTAACTTTGCGTTTAGCGATTGTGATAATATCGAGAGTATAACTATCCCAAATAGCGTACTTACAATTGGTGATGGTGTATTCTTCCCTTGTGGAAAACTCACTACCGTAACCCTTGGTAATGGTCTCACGGCTATCGGTAATTCAGCATTTAGAGATTGTGAAAACCTTATAGGAGTAACCATCCCTGATAGTGTGACTACGGTTGGTGAAGAGGCGTTTTACTATTGTAGTAGTCTGAAAGAGGCGATTGTAGGTGATGGTGTAACATCGATTGGCAGTTCGGCGTTCCGTTACTGCCAGAATCTTGAAAGAGTAACTATTGGTGCAAGCGTATCGTCGATTGGTTATTATGCCTTCCTTAGCTGTGCTAAGTTGGAGACGCTATATTGCAAACCTGTAACACCTCCAACTCTTGAAAGAAGTGTATTTGTTGATACAAATCTCACAAATATCTATGTCCCAACAGCCGCTGTTAATTCATACAAGGAGGCGTCGGAGTGGAAGGAGTATGCAGATGTTATCATTGGCTCCACGTTCTAAACAGTATTAAATAACATTAAAACATAAATTCGGGCGTATGCGGGTGCAACTCGTCATACGCCCTTTTTTATGATTGCTTGCGACATTTTGGGAGTGTGATATTGCAATCGCGTTACACGATTTTGCAAACATTTTTCATTAATGTTAATTTTGTGTTACAATTTTGGTGGGCTATTGTTTAGTTGGTTATGATAA
>JAZSGL010000048.1:0-4516 GCA_045532735.1 Paludibacteraceae bacterium
AGCGATGTGACGGTGAAACACGGCGGTACTTACAGCGCAAGTGCTGTAGGTGAGGTGAATGTGACTACCGAGATGAAGCGCACCAATGCTGTGATTGGTGGCGAGGGCAATGGTGGTGTGATCTACCCAGCAAGCCACTATGGCCGCGATGCATTGGTAGGTGTTGCACTCTTCCTCAGTAGCTTAGCACAAAAGGGGTGCAAGGTGAGTGAGCTTCGCGCTACATTCCCAGATTATTGCATTTCTAAGAACCGTATTGACCTCACTCCAGAGATTGACGTTGATAAGGTGTTGGAGGCTGTGAAAGGTAAATTTGTTGGCGAGCGTATCAATGACCGAGATGGCGTAAAAATCGACTTCGCCGATGGCTGGGTACATCTCCGCAAATCTAACACTGAGCCAATCATCCGTGTTTATTCTGAAGCTGCAACTATGGAAGAAGCAGATGAGTTGGCTAAGAAAGTAATTGATGTAGTTTGGGCAGTAGTAGGATAATGGAGATTCTCATTACCAACGATGATGGTTGGGGAGCAAAAGGCATCCTCACCCTCGTACGCATCTTGACTCAACTGGGGCACGTGACTGTCGTTGCCCCAGATGGGCCACGAAGCGGCATGAGCAATGCCATCAGCGTACAACAACCCATGTATCTTCGCCCACTCAATGACCCTAATTGGGGCAGCGAGGAGTGGCATAAAAATGCAACGGTATATATCACAAATGGCACTCCAAGTGACTGCGTAAAATTAGCCTTAGACGTGTTGTTTGAAGGTGATCCTGCGCGCATCAATCTGCTTGCTAGTGGCATCAACCACGGCTCGAACGCGGCAATCAATGTGATTTACTCAGGAACAATGGGAGCAGTATTTGTAGGAGCAGAACATGGAATACCTGCAATAGGTTATTCAATTGATGACCATAATCCAGATGCTGATTTTAGCCATTTTGAGACATATATTCTCGAACTCACTCGCCATCTCATCGAAGAAGGCATGCCTTATGGCGTATGCTATAATATCAACGCCCCTGTAGGTGAACTTCAAGGTGTTCGTTGGACACGTCAATGCCGTGGTTTTTGGCAAAAAGAAATGGAAGAGCGTCTTGATGAGAAAGGAGAGAAATACTACTGGTTGACAGGAGAATTTGTAAATATCGAACCCGAAGTGGAAGGTACAGACATTTGGGCTATGAACAACCATTATGTGAGTGTACATCCTTGCACGATAGATCAAACCGCCTACGCAGAGATTTGATAAATATTGGATAGGTATCCTATTGGGGCTTGCGTTGCCAGCTGTGGTAGGATATGCATATGTTGAGCGCTTCAATTTGTGGTACACATTTGAGGCGTTCGATGTGGGTTTGATGGGTGGAATAGTAAGCAAGATTCTGCAAGTGGGCATATTTCCTAACTTGGCATTGTTATTTGTATTTTACACCCTGGAGATGTGGCGCTTAGCCAAAGGAATACTATTGGCGGCTCTGCCCTATCTCATTGCTAGTATCATATTTATGGCATAACTCATCGTATAGGTTTAGTATACCCTTAGTATAGGTAAGTATGACTTTCTTTCTCATAGCTGGCGAAGCATCAGGTGACTTACACGCCTCCAACCTCATAAAAGCATTACGGACCAAGGATCCGCAGGCGATGTTTGTAGGTTTAGGTGGCGACAAGATGCGTGCAGAAGGGTGTGATATTCGAGTGGATTACCGCGAGATGGCATATATGGGATTCGTTGCAGTGTTACAAAATTTGGATAAGGTCAAGCGCAATTTCCGTATTGCTAAGCAATCGCTTCTTGAGCAAAAACCCGATGTGCTTATTCTCATCGACTACCCATCCTTCAACCTAAAGATGGCTAAATTCTGCAAGAAACACTTGCCCGATACCCGCATTATCTACTATATTCCTCCTAAAATATGGGCTTGGAAGAAGTGGCGTGTACACAGTATCGCGAAATACTGCGACGAGATATTAGGAATATTTCCTTTTGAACCCGATTTCTACGCTAAATATGGCTATTGTTGTCACTATGTTGGCAACCCTACCGCCGATTGTATTCGCGAGTTCACCGCTACGTCACCCACCATTCAGCATACACCCACCATTGCTATACTTCCTGGATCTCGTCGTAGCGAGATTAGCCATTGCTTACCTATTATGCTGGAAGCAGCACGAAAAGTTGCGGGAGAACAATATCAAATAATAGTGACTGCTGCACCTGGAATAGAAGATGCTTTTTATCAATCGTTCTTGCTGCACAACGAAACCCTCTCTCGCGACACCTATAATATCGTTGCGCACGCACAAGCAGCGGTAGTGAACTCAGGTACCGCTACGTTAGAAACTGCTCTCATAGGATGTCCACAAACGGCGGTTTATCATGTGGCAGGAAGCAAGTATCTTGAGAAACTATTACGCCCCATCCTATTTCGCATTCCTCATTTTACTTTAGTGAATATCATTCCTAATCAAGAAATAATTCAGGAACTGATCGCTAGTCGCTTTACCACGGAGAACGTTGCTCATGAGTTACATCGTTTACTGTATGACCAAGAATATCGTATAAATATGTTAAAGCGGTATCAGCAATTACACACTATCTTAGGTAATGCATCAGCAGCGAACAACGCAGCTGATTATATTTACAACTTGCTAAGGTACTCAGCCTAAACCAAAAAATTAATTATCTAATGAGCTCTACTTCATCTATCAGATCACCTAAATGAAGGGTGTAGGTAGAGATATGAAGGATGGTTGGGGTAACGAAGATATATTCATACACAGGTTCACCCGTAAGCGATGCCTCGTACTTTGGATTTTCTTTCACCGCATATTTCTTATTCGAAGCATTGGTAGCAATAAATACAGTGGGCTCCTCTCTCTTCCAAAATCTTGCTTTGTAGTGCTCGGTGTGACGAGCATAGTTATGGTCATGACCAGAGAACACAACATCTGCTTCACGCATAGCACTACGAAAAGCCAACCACATCAATGGATTGCTTCTGCCTTGGGCAGAACTATATACAGGGTGATGCATTATCACGACTGTGAATTTCTTACCTGCATCGCGTAAGGTCTTCTTTAACCAAAAAGCCACTTGTGTATAGTCGGACATGCGATGCAGACCGTCTGTATCTAAAGCAATCAAACGCAAGTGTGGGAAGTCCACATAATAAGTCGTACCCAAGAATCGAGCAGGACCATTCTGTGGATTAGGGAAGATGGTTTTCCAATGCTCAGGCAAGGTTTTTACCACGCCTTTCAGATATTCATGATTTCCTGGAATAGCTACAATGGGTATCGAGTCAAGACGTATACCTAACAACGATTGGTACATCATCTGCTCGTAATACATATACGGACGCTCCATCCAATCGCCCATCTGTGCCCAAAATTGTATATCCGAATGGCGCTGAGAGAGAGCAGCCATTTGGTCGTTAGTGAGCGAATTGTGAATATCGCCCAACAAAAGGAAAGACAGCGTGTCGCGCTGTAATGCACGCAACACACTATCATTATTCATTGTCATGAACTGATAAGTGATTTTCTCTCCAGTCCACTCTGGTTCGGGTGGATTACCAAACCATGCTTCCCAACGGATGGCGCATACCGTAGCGCCACCCGCAAGAAGACATAAGCCTATTATCCATCCGATGATCTTTTTCATTACCAATAGCCCGAAGGGCGTCCTATAGCCAATTAGAATGGCAAATCGGTTGTTTCATCCACACCTGCCGCAGCATCAAAAGTTGCTACATTAGCTTGTGGAGCTGCTACAGGAGCTGGTTCAGCCACAGGTGCTGGAGCTGCCGCAGCATCTACCACACCTTGTTGAATCTTCCATGCACGGATAGAAGTGTACCAACGGCCATTGAACTCGCGGCTCTCAATATCGAAACTAACCGTCACAATATCGTCCAATTGGCATGGGTTGGCTTTGATGCGGTCTTCGCCAAACACCTCAAAGTGTACCTTACGAGGATATTGCTCCTGTGTCTCAAGCACATAAGCTTGGAGTTTCCACTCCTTGCCAGAGGTTTTGCTTACGCCACCTTGCTCTGGCAATACTTGTATAATCTTACCTGAAATTTCCATAACTATTAGCCTTTAATTGCTGCTACACCTGGGAGTACTTTACCCTCGATAGCCTCGAGCAACGCACCACCACCAGTAGAGATATAACTTACACGGTCAGCCATACCGAACTTGTTTACACAAGCAACGCTATCACCACCACCAATCAAGCTGTATGCACCATTGTCGGTAGCAGTAGCGATTGCCTCAGCGATTGCCTTAGAACCAGCAGCGAAGTTGTCAAACTCGAATACACCTGCAGGACCATTCCAAAGGATAGTCTTAGCACCTTCAATAGCAGCAGCAAATGCTTTGCGGCTCTCTGGACCAGCGTCCACACCTTCCCAACCCTCTGGGATAGCTTTGCTAGAGCAGATTTGAGTATTAGCTTCGTTGCAGAAGTCGTCAGCTGCTACGCAGTCAGTAGCCAATACG
>JAZSGL010000001.1:0-23145 GCA_045532735.1 Paludibacteraceae bacterium
AAGATTGATTATCAATACACCCAACCCCGCATATAGGAAATCTCCATCAGTCAAATATGTGATTCCCATAAATGAGACATAACTGATAAATATCAGTGCAACAAATGCAATGATATGTCCCCATGAAAATTTTAATGTTTCATTAATTGCCATATATCTTCCTTATTTATTTTCAGGTAATAATTTTTCAAGTTCACTTATCTTTCTCTTATAGGATTCTATTAGTTTTCTAATAGCATCGTAATCCGTACCATCGTTTTCACCTTCAGATGTTGGCGGAGTTGTTTTACCATTATCATTTACCGGTTCCGTAGGACTTGGTTTGTTCCCAGGATTCTGTACATCTTGGCCTGGCGTTTTACCAGTATCCCCAGGAGTATTGCCACCTACATTGCCACCTGTTTCTCCGGGATTCTCATTAATAGGTGTTTCTCCATCAATTGGATTATTGCCAGAAGAGCCACCATCTCCAACATTAGGATTTACAATTTCGTTATTGGTATTACCATTTGTATTTGGGAGTTCTGGTATCACACCTGTTTTCAACGCTATTAGAGCATCGTCCACTTGAATCATTGGTGGCATATAATCAGATACTCGCTCACCAGTTGCCTGTAAAATATGAAGTACTTCTGTTACTGAGATATCTTGGTTTAAACTCTTCATCAAAGCTACCGTACCTGCAACTATTGGAGCAGCCATACTTGTACCATCAAATACAGCATATTCATTGACGGGTATAGAACTATAAATGCACTTACCTGGAGCAGAGATATTAGAACCTCTACCATAATTAGTGAAGTCTGTACCTTTTATCTGCCTATCAACAGCGGCGACATTTACGGTGAAATTTGTTCTATTCTCTGGTGGAATGTTTGCGAGTATATTGTCATTACCTACTGCAAAAACGATTATCACATTATGCTCATTTGCGACATTAATAATTCGTTTCCACACGCGCTCTTCGTTTTTGAATTGAGTTTTAGCAATATAATCTTGGTCTGGGAGAGGTAGTATATCTAGTCCTCTGAAATTCGGACCAATAGATACATTTACAACATTCGCTCCATTATGAATGGCATACATTATTCCGCTTGTCACTGATGAAAATGTACACATGCCATTGTCAAATACTTGTATTGGCATTAGCTTACATTTGGGGGCAACTCCAGATACGCCTTTATCGAACATCTTATCAGAGCCAACTGCCAATCCTGCCACATGTGTACCATGTCCCTGACCAACACTTAATCTATTATCCTGAGTGAACACATTGTAAGGGCTTACAATTCTTCCTTTAAGGATATCATGTGTTGCATCAATACCATCATCAACAACTGCAACGGTGATATTTGGGCTTCCCTTAGTAATTTCCCAACCTTCTTCTACATCAATTGCATCAAGATGCCAGCCGATATTTGCTGTATCCGTACTAATATCGCCAACAATGGTAAAAATTGACTCATCAACCATGAAAAACTCATAGTTTGGAAGCTGTGCATTCAAACCCTCTCTAATAGCGTCTCGCATATTTTCAGGAATAAGAATCTGTATCATTGGTACATTCTTATCAAAGCCAATGACTTGACACTCATTTTCTGAATATATCTTAGAAAGGTCTGATATAAACTGTTCAAGGTCTACATTTGCGTCTTCAAAGTATATATTTAGCCTATTTGCAACAATATCGGGCGCCCCAGGATTTGAAACAATCGGAGGCTCTTTACCGTCATCCCCTACGATAGGTGCTACGATATTATTATCAGGCAACTTGCCATCATCACCAACAATACCCTTGACAGGTCCATTGTTATCAATAACACGCCCGTCATTTGTCTCTATTACAGGTGTAGGCTCTACTGGGCTACTGCCTTCACATGATCTTAAAAGCCATGACAATAAGAACAGCAAAAGTAATAGGAATAACAACCACAATAGCCACTTTAAACATCCTTTACCTGTTAACCAAGCCCAAAGGCGTTTATACCAAGGAAATTCCTTCTCATATTGAGCGGTAAATGTTGTATCACCATTCAAAGTGTAATCAATAGGTGACTTATCCCAACCTATAAACTTATAACCTCTGTTGGCTTTAATTGCAGGAGTATTATCATTATTGAATATTGAACCACAAGGCAGTGTAAAGCAATTTGTACCCTCAATTGAACCGTGTTCACCAGCGACAAATTGACATGTTACATTATCTCTATTGAAGATAGCAGTGAAAGTTGTATCCTCACAGATAGCTTCTAAATCGGGCTGAATATCCCAGCCAACGAAAGAATAACCGTTATTAGGTACAGCCGATGGAATTTGCATTACATCTAGATATGTCCCCTTTTCTATGGCGCATTCAGTTGTTCCACTCAATGAGCCGCCGTTTCCAGCAAAAAAAGTAATATGCACATTTTCTTTTTCTGTGGGAACATCATCTTCAATAGGTACCTCATCATATAGTGCTGTAAAAGAGAGAGGTCCATTAACCTTCATACCCAATGGATTTGGATCCCATCCCTTAAATGCATATCCCTTCTTAGGAGTTACGATAGGCAGATCAATATTTGATAATGTGGCACCATCAGGACGACTAACAACCCCTGCTAATTTATCTGAAAGTGTGCCATTTTCTCCTACAACAAATCGTACTTTGTGATGACTTTGTATCTTTATATCATGTATTACTGCACCTTTCACGACATGTTTGTGTGAATCGGGCAACATGCCCCATGCCACTATTACAACTTTTTCATCATAGCAGAACATAAAGTCCTCGTCGATATATTTGAGAGCACCAGTTAGAATCTGCTTATCTTCACCGCTTAAATTTTTACGCACTTTCTCATATGCTGCAATAGTTCTTTCTTTTATTGCTGCATATTTCGCTTTATCTGCATCTGACAAATCATTAAATGCACATGGTGTATTATTCCACTCCCGTACATACCATAATATTTGATCTTCATCAGAATATATAGGATGAGCAAGAAAGTCTTTATATTGAGACTCTACATTCTTCTCAACTACTGAATATACGCTGTCAAATCTCTTGTACAACGGATCACGACCGATTCCTTGGAAATCGGTAAAATCAGTTACTTCAGTGTAACAGAGTTTTCTTTTTCCATATAGTGTATGTCCTGTCATATGCTATTTAATATATAGGTTACTGCTAATGTCGATAATGTCTTTAATTGCCGCATTTGCTATTGGATCGACATGAGAGATGTCACTCGCAAATAATAATCCTATTGTTATAAAATTCTCCCAACGCTGATAACTATCCCAGAACGGCAACTTTTTCAATGTTGCCAAATCAATACGTGAGTTATTCATTTCATCTCTTGACTGATCAAGAGCAGAAAGAACCTCTAATAAAGGCTGGGGATTAATATTTGAACTTGATGCTGCTGGCGACAAATCAATCTCCAAATGACAAGATTTTGCCTTTTGTGCAATATTTACCATATCCTTGTCAGACATATATTCTCGACCTACTGTACTTACAAAGTTATTCAATGTCAATGAAGCATAGTCAGCTATTGCATTAGGGAGTCCATTTCTATCAAACACCTCATAATACCTATTTATCTTGTCTGAAATGGCCCTTTTTACACCAAGTTTATTTAACAATGTCAGAATCATAAATGCTATCTCATCAGCGTGAGGAAGTACATCTCCCATATTTTTAACTTGTTCGTTAATATGATTATTCCAATACTCGATGATGTGTTTAGCGATAACATCTGGAACTGTGGACAGCAATTCACTTTCATCAGATATAACATCCTCTAATGTTACCCCCATTTCAGCAAAGAATGATTTTAATTCGTCTTCCTCTTTGTTATATCTCTTGCAGAGTTTCTGAATATTAGTAGACTTATCATCATTAATATCAATTTCGCAGAATGCACGTATCATCTTAATCGATGATACGCTCTGCGGCTCTTCTATATGGCGAACAATGATGTCATATGCAATTGTTCTAAGATCAGCAGAAGATACCATTAAATTATCTATGATACGACCAAACCTTTCGGGTTTTTCACCAAAGGCGAACTCCGTTCTAAGTTTAATATCACCTGTGATTTGGCGAATTCTTACATTGTTCTCTTCCTTGTCGTCTGATTCGTAATAAACACTTAATCTATTGACAATCTCATCTCGTATCTCTATAAGTTGCTGCAAATATCTTTCGTGCCTAGCGTCATCAAGAACTTCAGCGATAGCATCAAGATTTCTAATTATGGCCTTTGAACCATCATTATTAATTGTTGCAACATCATCCCAAGCTTGTTGAGGCTTAGCAAAGTGTTTTTTTACAAATGGATTTGTAAGGAAACATTCCCTTAAGTCATCAAAATAGCCTGGGTATTCTTCAAAAGTGTGTACATTGCTCTCAACAGTTCCTTTTTGTTCATTATATCCATCAAAAACTTGATTCTTAGATGACCAATAAAAGTCTCGTAGCAAATATACATTCTGGAAGCAAGGAGATGTAAATGAACCACCTAATGGAACCCATTCATCAAGCCACTTTTCGGGTTCAATAATCTTTGGAATTGTAGTATTGAATCTTGCCCAGTGGTTGTCTAACTTCGCAACAGATTCTGGTGTATCATTTTTTGTTTTTTCCAGATCAATATTAAACTTTGTACATATCAAGAAAAGCGGAGCAATGCCGTTTGTTCTTGACAATACACTGGCTCTAACTTCAGGAGTTTCTCCGATATTATTCTCAATCCAACTATGAATTGAGGCACCAATAGTTGGTTCTGTCTTTTGGTCATTGTGATGGCAAAAGAGAACTGAACTAATTTTCAATGAACGAGAGTACTTATTAAACAAATATGCGACCTTTCCTCTTCGGAGAATTGTTGGTAATACTTCCCCGAGTTGCTGCTCCTTAATTTTTTCTCTTGATCTTGCCCCTGGAAAATCCAACAAGTCAATTTTCTTGAGGAATTTTCTTTCATTTGCAATTTCCTCTGGAAGTACAAAAGTTAGTTCTCCAATTAGTGCTGATAGATACGCCTTGCTAAAATCTTTTGTTATTAATTCTCCACCGCAATTAAACACATCCGTATATAGCACATCATCATAAATTTCTTTATGAATACCACATACAGAATCAAGCCAGTCAATTTTAAGCAATGTGCCCTTGTCTCGAAGTACTGCATCAAATGGCACATACACCTCAGTTGAAAAATCTAACTTCTTATACTCGTTAATAAGTGTGCTGAATAGTCTATTTAGCTCAGGATTATTATTCCAAATAAGGCCAAAGATACTAACCCAGTTTTCGCTAGCAACATAATTAATAACAGGAGCTATAATTTTACAGAAATTTGACTTACATATATTTGCTGCATTATTTCCAATGATGTCATTAAGATAATCACATATATCTCGAATGTCATCCTCAGTAATAATATCATGAAGGGTCGATTTTGCACTCCACAATTCTGTCATCTGGGATAGAGCGTTATCTATCTCAGTATTAAGCATAACACTATCTGTGTTGATTTTAACATCGTTATAGTATGAATCTGCCAATAAGAGAATAATATCGACAACTGATAGATTTGTAATTTTCACATAGTCAGCCATCTTCTTATTTCCTTGCCTGATGGTAAAGCGCGTTATAACACCAGTGGATTCCTGCTTAGTATTATTACCTCCACTAGGATTAATCTCATCTATAAAACTATAACGCACACCATTATTCTCAATCACAAATGGAGCATTTGGTGTTGACAAAAGACTACTCATCAGATAAGATTTTCCCACCTGACTTTCTCCGTATGCTGCAGCAGAACAATTCTCTGAGAGCGCATCTCCAATTCTTCTCAACTTTCTACGATGATTCTTAAATACCTCCCTTGGAAACGAATCTTTTCCGTATTTATCAGCCCAAGCAATAGACTGCTTAATGACTTCGAGATTAGTAATTATATCTTTATTCATAAATGTCATATCTATTCAAATTGTTCAACCATTAAAAATCAAAAGCACCTGAATCTAACCAATACTGATCATTTACACCCAAACTTTGAATGTGAATCTCTATACTACTATCAGATAATTCTACTCCATTTCTATCTTCGATGGAACTAATAGTAAGATTCTCCTTATCTTCGGGATCACGATCTATCGTAATCTTAAATGGCATTCTTTTCTTGAAATTCTCAATCTCTTCATTAGCCATTGATTGTACTGCTGCATCAGATGGATTATGACCTATATCCAAAGCCTTATTGCGAATCTTATTCACCAACTTCATATAGTTGAAGTCGATAGAATATAGTGCTCTTGACGGATAACTCGCTAAACCTAACTGGCGTACATTTAAAACATCTGGTATTCGACTTACCGTAAGTTCACCCTGCATTTTATCTGGAGTAATTAAGTACTCAATAGGCTGACCATCTCTTGATGCTTCAATATAATTGACTGTCGATTTCAAATTGCTCTTGAGCTTTTCCAAATTGATGGAGAAGTTCTCAAGATTTGAGTACTCAGAAGCATAATGACCTATAACACCTCCCATAGCCACTATGGTCTTGGGATTCGTTATATATCCAGTGTTTTGGCAGAATGGATACCAATCACCGACATAGTAGTTGTTAAGGGTTATAAGTCGATTAGGTGATACAGGATAGTACTTCAAAAAGATATTTCGTATCGCAGGCAACGACGCAGGTCTTCCAGATAGCAAAATTACATCACAAGAATAAGCATAGAACATTGTTGCAATCTTCTTCAAAAGAGGTTCAAATTCCTTAGAAATAATATCTGCTACGAATTCCTTATTATATTCCCAAGCAAGAGATGTGATATCTATTCCCATCCTTCTCTTGAAGTCATCAATAACTCGCAGATTAGGTTGGTTGACTTTAAATACATCATCGAATTTAACAATACAGCTACAACTGTCATTTGCTGCCAATTCCAAGAAGTATGACATTAATGGTAGTGAATATTGTATATTGAAATCACATCTTGCAATACGATCCGCAATGGTTTGACCATTGTAGTCTGAGCCAAAGAAATTCTTAATCTTTTGTCTGTACTGAATTGGATTAAGATTGCGAAGAGCTTTGCGAAAAGCGCTATGCTTTTCATCGAGAAGCATTACATTCTTAATCAACGCTTTAAGCATATCATCGCCAGCAAAATAGAAACTATCGTAAAATTTTGGATCTGGTGTTATGGTGGTTAAGTCTCCCTTTGTATACGAGTATTCACTAATCATCAAATCCGATGTACCAGCACCGATATCTAATGATCCTACTGTAAGTGTTGGCTGCTGATTTCCATCTACAGTCTTCCCGTATAAATTAAAGAACTCACTACACACGCCTTTGTACTTATGACCAACTTCGCCATAGATATATACTAACTGGGCACATGTCGCTTCATCATAATACCACGAGCCATCGTTATCTTTCCTTGAAGGTACAGTAGGTATAATTTCAATAACTGGTGCTCCGTTTCCATATATAAACTTACCATAAAGAGTAACGGCGTCTTTTGCACATTTTACAAGTGCCTCCCTTTCAATCTTTGACATTGCAGTTGGGCAAGTAATAATCATTCGTTTAATCTTTCGAGGGATTGTTTTCCAGCCTATATCATTTCGGTAAGGTTCACTGTTAATTTGAGTGTTTGCTTGAGATAGCATCTCCAAGAAAGCAAAAGTCATAAGACTTCTTCTTGAATAATGCGAAGAGCGACCACCATCAGCACCCGTGACATCAATTCGACCGTCACTCATAAGATTAGAACTGATGCCTCGAATGTTAAGTATATGGCTAGAATCTTCACCAGGTAAGACTAAAAACTCCCATTCTTTCTTACTTGGTTTATTATCCCACAAGTATCTTTTCGGACTTGAGTATGTCGATAAAGTTTCCTCTTCCCATGTTGTACTACAAGCCTTATGAATAAGAGAGTTTGCCTCCTGGCCAAGCCTTATAAAACTAGGATATACAAACTGCTTACTATCATTAATACCAAATGAACCAAAATCTACATGTCTAAAAGCTAAGCGCATATCAAATGGTTCATTGTATGAATGAATACAGGTGTGGTCATCTTTTTCCTGCAACAAATCTGTATAATCAATCAAGCTCAAAGGCTTGACTTGATTAAAATTAGAATTGTCTTCTATTAATAATGCGGTTGTTCTAGAGTTGCCAATATCGATTACCATATCAACATTTCTAACTTCCACATCTTGATCTTTATACAACTTAATGGTTGGGAATAGTTTATTTTGTGCTAAATAATTAATCAGGAATACATAGGATGCGATATAAGACATTTTGTGAGAGTTTGCACCCTTGATTTGAGATACATTGCTGAGTGTGGGATGGACAAGTTTAAAAATATACTCATCAATATAGCTCCAATTCTCCTTAGGGGAACAATAATCCATTAAGAAAAATTCATTGTCGCACAATGAAAAGTTCATTTCAGAACAATATTGATCAGGAAAAACAGGAAACTCATTATACTCATTAGAAGTGTAACCTGCTCTAGTATCAAATGCAAGTATTACATCATATTCCATCTCTGTCTTGCTTGTACATCTATGTACAAACTTAACACGAGACCAATTCATTGGACTAAACTTAAATCGTTTCTCTGTTCTTTTGAAAAAATATGGAATTGGCAACCATTTGTTTTCAAAACTTTCCATGGCATTGTGTTTGTCAGAGAACGTTAATTTATACAAATCTCCCCTGATGCCATCACACATATCATCATCTATCCTGAGCGGATTGATACCATCATTACGTAATTCTACTGGATCATATTCAATCGTAGGATCATTGAGATAGCCACCATCATATAAATCATGCTTGTTGTAGAACAAAGCATTATCTTCTGTAGTTACCTCATGTGCGAGATCCAACCTCCATTGCCCATTAGTTGTATCATACCACTCATGAAACCACATCTTAAATTTATCTTGAATGTTGAGTTTCATTCTGAATGTCAACAATTGTACACCAGAATTTGCGATTAATGTGTAAGTATCCATATGTATGTATTTTTACATTGTCATTATCAATAGACACAATAAAAAAAGCGTGGAGTCCGACTGTTGTCGTTCCACGTTTTGAGGCCTTCGCATTGCCCATTGTATGAGACCGACAACGCTGAAGTCCACGCCGAATATAAATATACTCTCGTGCTGTTTTCATGTTTAAGGTACGCGTGTGAGCGCATATAAATACGCAAACAGTGTACCCTATAGGCACAAGAGGGATAATCTATATCCCGTAGGACATCTACCGTTGCTAAGTCCTGCATACAATTGAAGGTTGCGAAGTTTCAAAACGTCAGAACAGAGCGTCAATAAACGCCTTTTAAATATGTCTGCTACCCCAGCCGATAAGCATTGTAAGAGTAGTGTAGTGGTTGTGTAGAATGGTGTAGCGTGGCTACTTGAAGCACACAATTTTACCCCACAACTCTAACGCAGACATCCCCGGCGTGGAATTGCGACCGCAAATATACAACATTTTTTTGATATGGGCAAATAAAATCGCAGAATTTGTTAAAATTGTGCGATTTTAGGTGTAAAGTGTGGCTACCAAGCCACAGTTGAGTCGCTGCGCGAGGTGGAGTGCGCAAGGCGCAGGTAGTGCGCCTTCATCGGGTGGAGGGGAATGCTCGGCGAACTACCGCCGAGCACTAAACCGATGGAGAGGTATGGGAGAGTAGCACTAGCCATACTAGTCGCTATAGAAATACCCGAATACCATTCGGGAAAATGGACAAAGAAAAGCGCGAAGCGCCAGTTTAGAGAACGGCGCAAGCGCCTACAGTTTAGAGGTTAAAGGCGGGCGAGTACTCGGCATGTACGCCGAGAACTGAACCTGTGAAGGGAGCGAAAAGACACCCGAATATATATTCGGGAGAATAAACAAACACGAAGCAGTTGCAAGAATTCTCGCGGGCGGAACCGCGAGCACAAGACTGCCAAATGGGACGGCAGTACCAGATATACCGGAGTGACCGGAAGGGAACTGAAGGGAACTGAAGGGCGGAACCGCGAGCACTAGACAGCCAATGGAGATGGCAAATATTAACAAACAGCACTTTTTGTTGGCAGGGAGTTGAGTCGGAGTTCCTTCGGTGTTCTCTCGGTGGAATTAGGCAAGGTATAAGAGATGTAAAGGGATTGCAATCTTAACAAAACGCACTTTTGCAAGCGAAAACATACAAACAAAAAATATCCAGCCAATTCGACTGGATATTTTTCTGTATAGTTAACTTTTGCCCGAAGGCAATCGTTGAATCAGAGCAATTAGAACTCCTCCTGTTGACGCAATTGAGCCTCAGCTGCCGCAGCTCTTGCTGCTTGGATAGCTGCATACTCATCAGCATTGTGAACAGTCACATGTTGGAACTCACGAAGACCTGTACCCGCAGGAATCAAATTACCGCAAATCACATTCTCCTTCATACCGTCCAAATAGTCCACCTTACCTTGAATAGCCGCCTCGTTGAGCACCTTAGTGGTCTCTTGGAAAGAAGCCGCTGACATAAAGGACTTCGTACCCAAAGCAGCACGAGTGATACCCTGCAAGATCTGACTTGCCGTAGCACACATCGCCTCACGAACTTGAACCAACTTCTTATCCTTACGACGGAGCGTAGAGTTCTCATCGTGGAGACGGCGAGCTGTGACAATCTGACCCGCTTTCAAGGTCTCGCTATCACCCGCATCGGTAACCACTTTCTTACCCCAAATACGGTCGTTCTCCTCAAGGAAGTCGCGTTTGTCAACGATTTGCTTCTCAAGATAGCGTGTATCACCCGCATCTTGAATCTCAACCTTGCGCATCATTTGGCGCACGATAATCTCGAAGTGCTTATCATTGATTTCCACACCCTGCATACGGTACACCGCTTGTGCCTCATTAACAATATAATCTTGCACAGCCGTAGGACCTTGGATAGCAAGGATGTCGTTTGGTGTGATAGCACCATCTGACAACGCTACACCCGCACGCACATAGTCGCCCTCTTGCACAAGAATCTGCTTACCAAGCGGAATGAGGTATGACTTAACCTCGCCCAACTTAGAAGTAACAGACAACTCTTGGTTACCACGCTTAATACGACCGAAGCTAACCTCACCATCGATCTCCGCAACAATAGCAGGATTAGATGGGTTGCGCGCCTCAAAGAGCTCAGTAACACGAGGAAGACCACCGGTAATATCGCCCGCAGTACCGAACGAACGAGTTTGTGTAAAGAGCGAATCACCGACCTTAACTTCCGTATCATCAGTATGCACAAGCAACGCCTTCACTGGCAAGTTGTAGGTGCGAATCACATTGCCATCTGCATCCAAAATCTGAGCAGAAGGCATCTTGGTACGGTCCTTTGTCTCAATGATAGAAACCTCTTTCTTACCTGTTTGATCATCGGTCTCAGTCTTACATGTGATACCCTCAACAACATCTACATATTGCAAACGACCAGCGTGCTCAATAATCAATGTTGCCTTATATGGATCCCACTCGCAGACTTGTGTACCCTTCTCATATACCTCGCCAGGAGTAATAAAGAGTTTAGAAGCATAAGGGATATTGAAAGTAGTCAATACCACACCTGTCTTCACATCCACAAGGCGCATCTCATTAAGACGACTCACTACAATCACCTCACCACTTTCGGTGGTAATAGTACGAAGCTCGTCGATCTCTACACGACCCGCTTGTGTAAGCGCATAGGTGTTTTGTGTAGCAGCGTTACCAGCGACACCACCCGAGTGGAAGGTACGCAATGTAAGCTGTGTACCAGGCTCACCAATCGCTTGTGCAGCAATCACACCTACAGCTTCACCCTTTTGTACCATCTTACGGCTCGCCAAGTTGCGGCCATAACACTTCGCACAAACGCCTTGCTTAGCCTCGCAAGTGAGCACAGAGCGAATCTCTACACTCTCTATACCAGCAGCCTCAATAGCCTCACAAGCTGCCTCGCGAATCTCTTCGCCAGAAGCTACAATGAGGTTACCATCAAGGTCATAAATATCATGTACGCTGACACGACCCAAAATACGCTGGGTGAGTGTAGCTACCACATTATCGTTTTGCTTGATAGCCTTAGCAGTCAGACCACGGAGCGTACCACAGTCGGTCTCAGTGATAATCACATCGTGTGACACATCCACAAGACGACGAGTGAGGTAACCCGCATCGGCTGTCTTCAACGCCGTATCGGCAAGACCCTTACGAGCACCGTGGGTAGAGATAAAGTACTCAAGCACGCTCAGACCTTCCTTAAAGTTAGAAAGAATTGGGTTCTCAATGGTTTGACGACTATCAGTAGCACCCGCCTTCTGAGGTTTAGCCATCAGACCACGCATACCAGCCAACTGCTTAATCTGCTGACGCGATCCACGGGCACCAGAGTCCATCATCATATATACAGAGTTGAAACCTTGATCAGCCTCTTTCATGTGCTTCATCAGCACCTCAGTAACCTTGGTATCCACCTCGTTCCATGCACCGACAACCTTGTTATAACGCTCGTTATCGGTCATCAGACCTTCCATATAGAGTTCGGTCACCTCTTCTACTACTTGGTTACCCTTGAGCACCAACTCGTTCTTCTCCTCTGGAATCAGAATATCATTGAGGTTGAAACTGAGACCACCCTTGAACGCCATCTTATAACCAAGATCCTTGATCTCATCCAAGAACTTAGCAGTACGAGCTACACCACAAGTTTTGATAACATCGGTAATGATCTCCTTAACTGCTTTCTTGCCAAGAGTCACATTCTTGTAGCCTACCTCGTTTGGCACATAATAGTTCACAAGGATACGACCTGGAGTAGTCTCCACGAGTGAAGTCTCGCCAGTACGCTCGTCTGTAATACGCACCTTAACCAAAGCATGCATATCTACCTTACCCTCGTTGAGCGCAATCTCGCACTCTTCAGGAGAATAGAAAGTCAAGCCTTCGCCCTTAGCGCCCGTACGCTCCTTGGTGATGTAGTACAAACCAAGAATCATATCTTGTGAAGGCACAGTAATAGGGTTACCGTTGGCTGGGTCAAGGATATTGTGCGAACCAAGCATGAGGAGTTGTGCCTCAAGGATTGCCTCGTTGCTCAATGGCAAGTGTACCGCCATTTGGTCACCATCGAAGTCGGCGTTGAAACCTGCACAAGCCAGTGGGTGAAGCTGAATAGCTTTACCCTCAATCATGCGAGGTTGGAAAGCCAAGATACCGTGACGGTGCAAAGTAGGAGCACGGTTGAGGAGCACTGGGTGACCCTTCATTACATGTTCGAGAATATCGAAAATGATAGGTTCCTTACGGTCGATGATCTTCTTTGCAGACTTCACTGTCTTAACCACACCGCGCTCAATGAGTTTGCGGATGATAAATGGTTTGTAGAGTTCGGCAGCCATATCCTTTGGCAAACCACACTCGTGCATCTTCAATTCAGGACCAACGACAATTACTGAACGAGCAGAATAATCCACACGCTTACCGAGCAAGTTCTGACGGAAACGACCTTGTTTACCCTTCAACGAATCAGAGAGGGACTTCAATGGGCGGTTAGCATCAGACTTGATAGCAGTAGTCTTCTTGCTATTGTCGAAGAGTGAATCCACAGCCTCTTGAAGCATGCGCTTCTCGTTGCGAAGAATCACATCTGGAGCCTTGATCTCTACGAGGCGTTTGAGACGGTTGTTACGAATAATCACGCGACGATAGAGGTCGTTGAGGTCGGAAGTAGCAAAACGACCACCATCCAGTGGTACGAGTGGACGCAACTCAGGAGGAGTAACTGGAACCACATGCAAAATCATCCACTCTGGCAAGTTGCGACCTTTGCTTGCGCGGAAGTTCTCTACCACTTGCAAGCGTTTGAGAGCCTCTGCTTTGCGTTGCATAGATGTGTCCGAGTTGGCACGATCGCGCAACTCATAGCTCAATGCATCCAAGTCAATCGTCTTGAGCAATTCTTCGATTGCCTCAGCACCCATCTTGGCAATAAACTTATCAGGATCGGTATCGTCAAGAAGTTGATTCTCTGGGTAATCATTAGCAAGACGATCCATGAGTTCCACATATTGGTCCTCATCAAGGAGCATCTTGTCTTGTACGATCTCATCATCTACCTCTTGACCTGCGAGGACACCTGCACGGAGAACGATATACTTCTCATAGTACACCACAGAGTCGAGTTTCTTGGTTGGAACACCAAGCAACGCAGCCATCTTAGAAGGCAACGAACGGAGGTACCAAATATGTGTGACAGGAACCACCAATTTAATGTGTCCCATGCGCTCACGACGAACTTTCTTCTCCGTAACCTCTACACCACAACGCTCGCAGACAATACCTTTGTAACGAATACGCTTGTATTTACCGCAGTGGCACTCGTAGTCTTTAGTAGGACCGAAAATGCGTTCGCAGAATAGGCCATCACGCTCAGGTTTGTAGGTACGATAGTTGATAGTCTCAGGCTTGAGTACCTCACCCGAACTGATTCGCATAATCTCATCTGGCGATGCTAAGCCGATAGAGATACGGGAAAAACCGTTTTTCTTATTATCTTGTTTGAAAGCCATAATTCTTGAATTTTATTCCATTGTAATTGATAGACCAAGACCTTGCAACTCATGCAGCAAGACATTGAGTGATTCAGGCAATCCTGGTGTAGGCATAGACTCGCCCTTAACGATAGCTTCGTAGGTGCGTGCACGACCTGTAACATCATCAGACTTAACAGTGAGGATCTCTTGCAAGATATGAGCTGCACCGTGTGCTTCGAGTGCCCATACCTCCATCTCACCGAAACGCTGACCACCGAATTGTGCTTTACCACCGAGTGGTTGTTGTGTAATCAAGCTGTAAGGACCGATAGAACGCGCGTGCATCTTATCATCAACCATGTGACCGAGCTTCATGAAGTAGGTAACACCCACAGTAGCCATTTGGTCAAAGGCCTCACCAGTACCTCCATCGTAGAGCTGTGTCTTACCAGCGCGTGGAAGACCTGCTTTGTCGGTCCACTCGTTGAGGTCATCCAAAGTACAACCATCGAAGATTGGAGTAGCGAACTTAACGCCCAACTCTTTACCTGCCCAACCGAGCACTGCCTCGAAGATCTGACCAATGTTCATACGAGAAGGCACACCCAGTGGGTTCAATACGATATCTACTGGCGTACCATCAGCCAAGAATGGCATATCCTCTACGCGCACGATCTTTGATACAATACCCTTGTTACCGTGGCGACCTGCCATCTTATCACCTACGCGGATCTTACGACGCTTAGCGATATATACCTTCGCCATTTGAATGATACCGTTTGGCAACTCATCACCGATAGTGAGGTTGAACTTCTCACGCTTGCACATAGCATCCAGCTCTTTGTGTTTAGCAAGATAGTTCATAATACACTCAGAAACCAAGGCATTGGTGTGTTCATCTTCGGTCCAGTTAGCCAACATGAGTGAGGTATAGTCCAAATCTTTCAAACGCTCTTGGGTGAAAGAAAGACCCTTAGCCACGACTTCTGTATTCACATTGTCGCATACACCAGCGGAAGTGTGACCTTCCAAGAGAGTAACCAACTTACCTACCAAGACAACCTTCAACGCAGCTGCTTTCTCTGCGTAAGAAGCATCCAACTTAGCAATAGTCTCTTTGTCCTCTAATTTTTGCTTGCGGTCTTTTTGCGCTTTCTTATAGAGGTTCTTATCAATAACCACACCGCTCAAAGAAGGACTTGCCTTCAAAGAAGCATCCTTCACATCGCCTGCCTTATCACCGAAAATAGCTTTGAGCAGTTTCTCCTCTGGAGAAGGATCAGACTCACCCTTAGGAGTAATCTTACCTACGATGATATCACCTGGCTCAATATGAGCACCTATACGAATGATACCGTTCTCATCCAAATCCTTGGTAGCTTCCTCGCTGACATTAGGAATATCCGAAGTGAACTCCTCCATACCACGCTTGGTCTCGCGTACCTCCAAGAGTTGCTCAACCACATGGACAGAAGTAAACATATCCTCGCGTACAATGCGCTCGCTAAGCACAATAGCATCCTCGTAGTTGTAACCCTTCCAAGGAATATACGCTACCTTCAAGTTCTTACCCAAAGCCAACTCACCATTCTCTGTAGCATAACCCTCAGACAAGATTTGACCCTTCACTACCTTATCACCCTTGCGAACGATAGGACGGAGGTCAATTGTCGTATTCTGGTTGGTGCGTTGGAACTTAGGCAACTTGTATTCTTTCTCCGCAGACTCGAAAGAAATGAAGTCCTCTTCCTTGGTGCGGTTGTATTTAATACGAATCTTATCAGCATCTACATAAGTAACAACACCATCGCCCTCTGCCATGATTTGTGTGCGAGAGTCTTGAATGAGTTGTCCCTCAATACCTGTACCTACGATAGGCGCTTCGTTGCGGAGCAATGGAACTGCTTGGCGCATCATGTTCGAACCCATCAACGCACGGTTAGCATCGTCGTGCTCCAAGAAAGGAATCAATGCAGCTGCAATAGAAGCAATTTGTGATGGAGACACATCCATCAAGTCAATTTGCTCTGGTGCTACCACTGGGAAATCAGCCTCGTAACGCGCTTTAACCTTTTTGCGGATGAATTTACCATTCTTATCCAATGGCGCATTACCTTGTGCTACTGTAGATTCCTCTTCGTCCTCCGCAGTCATATATACCACATGGTCGTTGTCAAGATCTACCACGCCGTTCTCTGCCTTGCGATAAGGGGTCTCAATGAAACCTAAATCGTTGATCTTAGCATAGATACACAAAGAAGAAATCAGACCAATGTTTGGACCTTCAGGTGTCTCAATAGGACAAAGACGACCATAGTGTGTATAGTGAACATCACGCACCTCAAAGCCCGCACGATCACGACTCAAACCACCAGGACCAAGCGCAGACATACGGCGCTTGTGGGTAATCTCAGCCAATGGGTTCTGCTGATCCATGAACTGAGAAAGAGCGTTGGTACCAAAATAGGTATTGATAACACTGGAAATAGCCTTAGCGTTGATAAGATCGGTAGGAGTGAACACCTCAGTGTCACGCACATTCATGCGCTCACGAATGGTACGAGCCATACGAGCCAAACCAATACCGAATTGGTTGTAGAGTTGCTCACCCACTGTACGAACACGACGGTTAGACAAGTGGTCAATATCATCCACCTCTGCGTTGGAGTTAATGAGTTGAACCAAATACTTAATAATCTCAATGATATCTTGATTGGTCAATGTGCGAGTCTCCATAGGAGTATCCATCTCCAACTTGCGGTTGATACGGTAACGACCTACCTCACCCAAGTCATAACGCTTGTCAGAGAAGAAGAGGTTTTGAATTGCCTCACGAGCTGTAGCATCATCAGCTGGCTCAGAATTGCGCAACTGGCGATAAATGTACAACACAGCCTCTTTCTCGGAGTGAGAAGGGTCTTTTTGCAAAGTATTGAAAATGATAGAATACTCAGATTCGTAGGTCTCATCCTTATGCAAAAGAATAGTCTTTGTACCTGAATCCAAAATGAGTTCGCAGAGTTCCTCTGTCAAAACAGTCTCGCGCTCGAGAATCACCTCATTACGCTCAATCGTCACTACCTCACCAGTATCCTCATCTACGAAATCCTCTGTCCATGCCTTCAATACATTACCCGCCAAGGTACGACCTACTGCCTCCGCCAAGTTCTCTTGTGTACACTTGATTTCCTCAGCCAAGCCAAAGCAATCCAAAATGTCCTTATCACTCTCAAAACCGATAGCACGCAAGAGAGTAGTTACAGGCAACTTCTTCTTACGGTCGATGTAAGCATACATCACGCGGTTAATGTCCGTAGCGAACTCAATCCATGAACCACGGAATGGAATGATACGAGCAGAATACAACTTGGTACCATTGGAGTGCATTGATGTGCCAAAGAACACACCTGGTGAACGGTGCAATTGGCTTACAACTACACGCTCAGCACCATTGATAACGAAAGTACCCTTAGGAGTCATGTAAGGAATTGTACCCAAGAATACATCTTGCATTACAGGCTCGAAATCCTCGTGATCAGGATCAGTACAGGTCAAAAACAACTTTGCCTTCAAAGGCACACTATAAGTGAGTCCGCGGAGCAAACATTCCTCAATCGAATAACGAGGAGGATCAATGTGGTAATCCAAGAACTCAAGTCGGAAGTTCTTTCGAGTATCTTCGATAGGGAAGTTCTCTGAGAACACCTTGAACAAACCTTCCTTGTGACGCACCTCTGGAGTTGAATCCATTTGGAAGAAGTCATGGAAAGACTTTAATTGAATCTCCAGAAAATCAGGATAAGGCATCTGCTTTTGCATTGCCGAGAAATTGATTCGCTGGGTTTTGTTTACTTTTGCCATTTATTTAATAAATTTATTAGTTTCGAACATCAATCAAATGTCTGATAATGAATTATTTAGAGCTAAATAGTTGGTTTTATAGATTTATGTTGTTTAATCAAAACCGCATTATAATTATCAGATTTTAACATTTTTTCAACATTCCCCTCTATTCAGAGAAAAAGGTTTAGACCCACATTCGGGGTCTAAACCTATCGTTATAAGGTCAGTAGGTATTACTTCAACTCTACCTCAGCGCCTACCTCTTCAAGAGCTTTCTTGAGAGCCTCAGCCGTAGCTTTGTCTACACCTTCTTTAACAGTTGCAGGAGCAGCATCTACGATGTCCTTAGCCTCTTTCAAACCGAGACCAGTTTGCTCTTTAACTGCCTTAACTACTTGGAGCTTGTTAGCACCAGCTGATTTGAGAACTACATCAAAAGATGTTTTCCCCTCAGCAGGAGCTGCCTCAGCAGCAGCAGGGCCAGCAGCAACTGCAACAGCTGCAGCTGCAGGTTCAATACCATACTCCTCTTTCAAAATTTGAGCGAGTTCATTTACTTCCTTAACGGTAAGGTTAACTAATTGTTCAGCAAAAGCTTTCAAATCTGCCATTGTTGTATAATTTTAAGATGTTAATTTTTAATGTTAATTTAATTTATTCGGTTTGCTGATTATTCAGCGCGTTCACCCAGCGTTTTCAAAACGCCGTGGATGGTAGTACCTCCAGATTGGAGTGCAGAAACGACATTCTTCGCAGGAGATTGGAGCAAAGCAACAAGATCTGCAATGAGTTCGTTCTTTGACTTGATAGTAGCCAAGAAGTCCAAGTTTTGTGCACCTACATAGACAGTTTCCTCTACATAAGCAGCCTTCAACTGTGGCTTAGCTTCCTCTTTGTTCTTCTCTTTCTTGGTGAACTCCTTGATGAGCTTTGCAGGTGCGTTACCTGTGTTAGACAACATCAAAGCAGTATTACCCTTAAGAGCCTCAAAAATCTGAGCATCAATGCCCTTTGCCTCTAATGCTTTTTGGAGCAAGGTGTTCTTAGCTACAAGCAATTTTACATCTTGCTTGAAGCAAGCACGGCGCAACTCACTGGTCTTCTCTGCATTCAAACCCTCGATGTTGGTCAAATAGAAGTGTGAGTATTGACTCAATTGCTCTTGCAATGAAGCAATAATGGCGTTTTTATCTTCCTTCTTCATACTTGTCTTCGATTAAATAAATTACTCAATAGATTTTGGGTCAATCTTAATACCCTGACTCATTGTACTGGAAAGATAAATGCTCTTGATATAGGTACCCTTGCTAACTGCGGGTTTCAACTTAATGAGTGTTTGTACGAACTCGATAGCGTTCTCTGCAATTGCCTCTGGTGAGAAAGATACTTTACCAACAGAAGTGTGAACAATACCGAACTTGTCAACTTTGAAGTCGATCTTACCTTGCTTAACCTCTTTTACTGCCTTAGCAACATCCATAGTTACTGTACCAGATTTTGGGTTAGGCATCAAGCCACGAGGACCCAATACACGACCGAGAGCACCAATCTTACCCATGATTTGTGGTTGAGTGATGATCACATCGATATCAGTCCAGCCGCCTTTGATCTTCTCAATATACTCATCCAAACCTACATAATCAGCACCTGCCTCTTTAGCAGGAGCCTCTTGGTCGGGAGTACACAATGCGAGTAAGCGAACTTATTTACCTGTACCGTGAGGGAGACTTACCACGCCACGAACCATTTGGTTAGCCTTACGTGGGTCAACGCCCAAACGAACATCTACATCTACGCTTGCATCAAACTTAGTTGTAGTGATCTCTTTCACCAACGCAGCAGCTTCTGCCACGGTGTAGAGCTTACCTGCTTCAATCTTCTCAGCAGCAAGCTTTTGATTCTTTGTCAATTTTGCCATAATAGTGATTGAAGTTTAATTATTTAACGGTAATACCCATACTGCGAGCGGTACCTTTAACCATGCTGATAGCGCTCTCTACGGTGAAACAGTTCAAATCGACCATCTTATCGGTTGCGATTGCCACTACTTGCTCCTCAGTGATAGTTGCCACCTTGTTACGGTTTGGCTGAGCCGAACCAGATTTCAATTTAGCAGCCTCTTTCAATTGCACAGCAACTGGTGGAGTCTTAACGATAAAATCAAACGATTTGTCAGTGTAAACAGTGATTACTACAGGCAAAATCTTACCTGCCTTCTCCTGCGTTCTGGCATTGAATTGTTTACAAAACTCCATAATATTCACACCCTTAGAACCAAGAGCAGGTCCTACTGGAGGCGATGGGTTAGCTGCGCCACCCTTAATTTGGAGCTTGATAAATCCAGCAATTTCTTTAGCCATAATTAAAAATTTGTTTTACTTTGTTAATAGTTTTGTTGTTTATAAACTACCGAGTAGTCAACGGCCCGTAACAAAATGCCTCCTACTCCTTTGCTACTTGATCGAAGCCCAACTCCAGCGGTGTTTGACGATCGAAGATTGTAACCACCACCTTGAGTTTGCGTTTGTCTTGTGACACCTCGTTGATGACTCCCTCAAATCCATTGAATGCGCCAGTGATAACCTTCACGCGCTCGCCCTCCAAGAAAGTCTCTTCCATCAGAGTATCTGCTGCCATCTCATCCACATTACCCATGATCTTATTAATCTCGGCTTGTGATACTGGAGCAGGTTTGATTGAAGATTTACTCTCACTGAGAAAACCAAGCACATTAGGAATGTTGCGCAACAGCGGATAGCATTCATCGGTCAAATTGCACTCTACGAGCACATAACCAGGAAACATATTGCGTTCTTTCACAACACGCTTTCCACCACGAAGACTAACCACCTTTTCGGTAGGAATCAAGACTTGAGATACATACTCTTTGAACAATGTAGAAGTCACCAAAGCACCTTCAATGTACTCCTTCACTTTGTTCTCCTTGCCGCTAATAGCGCGGAGCACATACCACTTAAAATTGTTATCAGCCATATCCAAACAATACCGTTTACTGATTAGAACAAGCCATAAACAAAAGTCATGATTGACTCAAAACCGTAGTCCATAAGCCATACTATGAGCGCCAGTATTATGGAAGCTATCAATACCAACACTGCACTTTTGGACAACTCCTTACGAGTTGGCCAACTCACTTTGTGAACCAACTCATTGTAAGACTCTTTAAGATTCTCAACGAACTTCATATCTGTAGTTTTTTCTTTATTTCTTTATTTGCGCCAAACATCTGGCCTCAGCAGCAGCCGAAGTCAGACGGAAGCTATTTTTTTGTAACAGCACGGAAGGCAGGAATCGAACCCACATTGACGGTTTTGGAGACCGCTCTCTTACCATTAGAGGACTTCCGTAATTTGGTTGCCAAGGCCGAAACCTCGGCAACCTTTTTGTTTCGACATTGCTGACTTTATGTCAGGCAATTGTATTAGTCGAGCAAGCCAGTGATTTGACCAGAACCTACGGTACGACCACCCTCGCGGATAGCGAAACGAAGACCCTCAGAGCAAGCTACTGGGTAGATCAACTTAACGGTGATCTCCAAGTTGTCACCTGGCATTACCATCTCTGTACCCTCTGGCAAAGTAATCTCACCAGTTACGTCCATTGTACGGATGTAGAATTGTGGGCGATAGTGGTTGTGGAATGGAGTGTGACGACCACCTTCTTCTTTCTTCAAGATATAAACAGAAGCCTTGAATTGCTCGTGAGGTTTAACAACACCTGGGTGGGTGATTACCATACCACGACGAACTTCGTCTTTGTCGATACCACGGAGGAGCAAACCTACGTTATCACCAGCCTCACCTTGGTCGAGCAACTTACGGAACATCTCAACACCAGTTACAACTGACTTCTTACCCTCTGCGCCAAGACCAATCAATTGAACCTCGTCACCTACTTTCACGATACCAGTCTCGATACGACCAGTAGCTACAGTACCACGACCAGTAATTGAGAATACGTCCTCAACAGGCATCAAGAATGGCTTATCGATGTCACGCATTGGCTCCTGAATCCAGCTGTCACAAGCAGCCATCAGTTCCATAACCTTGTCTTCCCACTCAGCAACGCCGTTGAGAGCACCGAGAGCTGAACCGCGGATGATTGGAGTTTCAGCTTCGAAGTCATACTGAGAAAGGAGGTCCTGCATATCCATTTCAACGAGCTCGAGCATTTCTTCGTCGTCAACCATGTCACACTTGTTCATGAAAACAACGAGACGTGGAACGTTTACCTGACGAGCGAGAAGGATGTGCTCACGAGTCTGAGGCATAGGACCGTCAGTTGCAGCAACTACGATGATAGCACCGTCCATCTGAGCAGCACCAGTAACCATGTTCTTTACATAGTCGGCGTGTCCAGGACAGTCAACGTGTGCATAGTGACGGTTTGCAGTTTCATACTCAACGTGTGAAGTGTTGATAGTGATACCGCGCTCTTTTTCTTCTGGAGCGTTGTCAATCTGGTCGAAAGACTTGAGCTCAGAAAGGCCTGCCTTAGCGAGCACTGTTGTGATAGCAGCAGTAAGAGTTGTCTTACCGTGGTCAACGTGACCAATCGTACCGATGTTTACGTGGGGTTTGGTACGCACGAATGTTTCTTTTGCCATAGCTAAAAAATATTCTTTAGAGTTATTAATTATTTTGTCTTGTTCTCACCATAGGAGAGAGCTGTTAACGAGATTTGAACTCGTGACCTCTTCCTTA
>JAZSGL010000080.1:0-7559 GCA_045532735.1 Paludibacteraceae bacterium
CTTGTACATAAACGCGAGCAACTGCTGCTTTACGACGACCTAATGCATTAATCATTTCCATATCTTCAATAATTATTTAAGTGTGTTGATGTCAATTTGTTTTGGTTGTTGAGCTTGCATATTGTGCTCTGCACCTGCAAATACGTGAAGGTTACCGATGATCTTACGACCTAGACGGTTCTTAGGAAGCATACCCTTAACCACCTTTTGGATCAAACGATCAGCACCTTTCTTCTCCAACATCTCAGCTGGAGTCATCTCGCGTTGACCACCTGGGAAACCAGTGTAGCGAACATATACGCGATCATTCCACTTGTTACCAGTCAACTCAACTTTTGCTGCGTTGATGATAATCACATTGTCTCCACAATCCACATTTGGAGTGAAGTTTGGTTTGTACTTACCACGGAGGAGCTTAGCCACCTTAGAGCACATACGGCCAAGAACTTGGCCCTCAGCATCAATAACAACCCACTCTTTTTGAGCAGTTGCTTTGTTTGCTGATACAGTCTTGTAACTTAATGTATCCATTTGTTTTTTAATGTTTTGACCATGTCGACAGACAACTTTACGTGCTCCACGAGCCCCACTGCCCAACATGGCGAATTAATATAAATATTAGTTTTTATTTCTAATCTATTCGGATTTTACCCGAAAAAGCGTGCAAAGGTACTATTTTTTTTCCAATTGACCAAATATTATGACATTTTTTTCACAAAATTCTTCTGGATGCCATATTTTCCATGGATTTTCCAAACCATTTCGTATTTCTTTTGTTACTTCATCTATGTCACGCAACTGGCGGAAGGGGGACGTTTTACTTTTTTTCTTAGATAGACTAAGTTCACGATTGACTTCGCGAATCTGCTTCTCCATCTCATAGTCCGCCTCTAAACGCTCTACAACTCGCGGGTATATCTTATTGAAAATCTGCGGATTATCCGTATACCAAACCAGCGAAGAATCAAACTTTGCTTGGGTAATTCCATGTTTATCCAACACATTTTTGTAATACCCTATCACCTCTTGATCATGAGAATAGTTATAACCTGCTACTTGTATAGCACCATCCGCACGATGTAGGTCATACAGCACCTCACGCATTTCGCGATTAGAGAGTATACCACGCGGGCGACAGCCTACCACCACGCACAGTAATACGAATAATCCTATACAAAACCTTCCTTTCACCTTTAACCTTTTACCTCTTTTTTAGGAAATATTTGATTTATACTATCATCCAAATCTTTACGGTAAAAAATAATAATCAAGAATACAGCCACCGTGATAAACGAGTCTGCTATATTAAACACTGGGCGGAAAAACAAGCACTCACCTGCAGCATTGCGTATCAATGGGAAGTAGATCATGTCCACCACTCTGCCGTGGAACCATCCTGCGTAGTCCCATATCTTGCCATAGCATACACAGTCGATTATGTTACCCAATGCACCAGCAATCACCATCGCCATCGTCACTAAATATCCAACTCGAACTTCTTGCTTATGAATCATTGTATGTATATACCAACCCAACACACCTACTGCAGCAATGCGGAACAAAGTCAGCAACAACTTGCTAAACCACTCAATCCCAAATGCCATACCATTGTTCTCTACAAACACTATCCAAAACCACGAGAATACTTCACGTGCTTCTCCTAACTCGAAATGTGTCTTGATATACACCTTCGACACCTGGTCAAGCACCAATGCCAGCAGCACAATGCCCGCCACAAGCCATGATTGTTGTTTATTGCTTAACATAAACTCTTTTTTCTTATTCCCACTAATAACACTGATTGTCACTGATAATTTCAGGAGTGCTTAGTTTCCGTGTTCATCAGTGAGATCCGTGGGAGAGATTTACAAGCCAAAATTCGCGCGGATTTCCTCCACCTTATCTAATTTTTCCCAAGTAAACAGCTCCACCTCGCGCTCGATCACCTGTCCGTTATCAACGAAAGTCTTCTTCACCATCTCGTTGGTACGGCCCATGTGACCATAACGTGCAGTCTCCTCGTACATAGGTTGTTTGAGTTTCAGAGCTTCGATAATACCTTGTGGGCGCAAATCAAACATCTCACTCACCTTCTTAGCAATCTCGCCATCACTCATCGCCACTTTCGCTGTACCATAGGTATTCACGCACACACTCACTGGCTGCGCCACACCGATGGCATAACTGATTTGCACCAGCATCTCCTTCGCCACGCCAGCAGCTACCATGTTTTTCGCAATCCAACGCGCTGCATAAGCTGCCGAACGATCCACTTTAGATGGGTCTTTTCCAGAGAAGGCACCACCTCCGTGAGCACCACGACCACCGTAGGTATCTACAATGATCTTTCTTCCTGTCAGACCAGTATCACCATGAGGACCACCGATAACAAAGTTGCCCGTTGGGTTCACCAATAGTTTGAAGTCACCTTTCAACAACTCCGCATATCGCGCATCACGTTTGGCTACACGAGGCAACAGCACACGTTGAATATCTGCCTTGATCTGCTCTTGAGTCACATCCTCATCATGTTGCGTACTCACCACAATCGTATCAATACGCAATGGCTCACCCTTCTCACTATACTCCATAGTCACCTGACTCTTAGAGTCTGGACGAAGATAAAGCATCTCTTCACCCTCCTTACGCACACGCGCAAGCGTATATACTAAGGTGTGTGCCAAATCCAAAGTCAGAGGCATATAGTTCTCTGTCTCATCACTCGCATAACCAAACATCATTCCTTGGTCACCAGCACCTTGCTCACCTACATTCTCTGTGCCTTGTCCATCCACGCCACGCGCAATATCGGCACTCTGCTCGTGCAACGCAGTCAAGATGCCACAACTCTCAGCCTCGAACTTATACGCAGACTTGGTATAACCAATCTCTGCTATCGTTTTGCGTACAGTTCCTTGAATATCCACATACTTCTCGCTGGACACTTCACCTGCCACAATCACTTGTCCTGTGGTCACCATGGTCTCACAAGCTACGTGTGAGTTTGGGTCTAATGCTAAAAATTGATCTAGAATGGCATCGCTTATTTGATCCGCCACTTTGTCTGGGTGTCCTTCGCTGACACTCTCTGATGTAAATAAATAGTTCATTCTTATTGTTAGGGTCAAAAAAATCCACAAGCCGACTGTTTATGCCTGTGGTACAAGTTTTAGCATTCTTTTATAGAGGTCGCAAGCAGTCAAATTTATCCTCTTTTCAAAATCAACTGCAAAGGTACTACAAAAAATGCACATACGCAAGCAAAGCGAGCATTTTTTTGAAAATAATGATCGTTTGCGTATATACCCACATTTTTTGTAGTACCTTTGTAATCGATTTTAGTAAAAATCCTTCTATAATTTTGGGGAATGTGCGTAGCGCAGGCGGAATCCGAAATTTATCCTCCCATACACCTACTCTTACCAATCACTTAACTTTAGTTAGTGATTAGTTAGTGATTCAGCTACCTTTACTACAACCTAACCGACATAATTGCCAAAACATATAACAACCTATATACCAACTACTTATAAACAAAATAGGGGGGGGGTAAAATTATTTGCGTATGTGAATTATTTTTTGTACCTTTGCAACCGATTTCAAAAATACGAAATACAACAATCTAAAAACAATTAAATAATATGAAAACAATCAAATTTTTCCTCGGCTGTCTAGTAGCCGTACTTTTCGCAAGTTGTGCAGGTATCAACACGACACCTTATGATCACAACATGCCAGAGACAAAACTTATTCTTAAAGAAGCTAACTACAAGATCGTTGGTCAAGTTGAAGGTGAGTGGTCTGCTACTTATGTATTTGGTATTGGTGGTCTCTCTAAAAAAGCATTGACCAACAACGCTATTAGCGAGATGTACAAGAACGCTAATCTGACCGGTACACAACAAATCATCAACATCACTACTACAACTTCTATCGAGCAATGGGTGGTGTACACCAAGAAGCGCGCTATTGCACGTGGTTATATCATTGAGTTTGAAAAATAATAACTCCCTATACCATTCAATACAACAACGAGATTGCCTACCAGCAATCTCGTTGTTATTTTCTCTCTATCCCTAATAGTGGTGATATTTACTCCGTAAAAACAGTGCTTCCGCTTTTGGAAAAGCGGACGGGAGGGGGCGCATGGGGCGCCCGTTTTTAGGGGTATAATATAACCACCCTCCCCTCTATCAATGCAGTATCTTATAAATCAACTCCTTCCACAAGTCCGCATCCTTCGCACTCGGATTATTGATACCCTTCGACCTTGCATCTATCTCACGGAAATACCCTATGATCGCGAACGTCTTTCCTGCCGAATAACGCTTTGCGGCTGCCGCATAGTCCTTCACAAAGTACGGCGATACCCCCAACGCACTCGCTGCCACTCGGTCACTCTTATCTGGTAAGTAGTGATAAATCATCAAGTTAGCAAAAAATCCGTACAATATACCCAACTCCTTCACCATAGGGTGATCCTTTGACGAAGCAAAATACTGTGTAATACGATTTGCCTTCACCACGTCCCCTTTCACCAACGCTTCTTGCAACTCAAACACATTAAAGTCCTTTGAAATACCGATATTTCGCTCTACCAAAGCTGTATCAATCACTTTCACCCCCTCTGGGCGACCATCAATCAACTTCTGCAACGCGCCCACTATCTGTGCCAAATCCGTGCCTATACTATCTGCCAAGATCTTCGTCACCTTCTCATCTATCCGTACCTCATCTCCACTCTCTTTCAACTCTTTATTGCGTTGTGCTACATAATCACGTATCCACTTCTCCACCTGATAATCGCGCAGTTGCTCCGATTCCATCAACACGCCACCCTTCTTCTCCCAATTCTTGAAAAGATTCAAACGCTTATCTGGCGAACCATACTTGTAACAGAAGACCAATATCGTCGATGGCTGTGGATTATCCATATACATCGCTAATGCCTCCCATTTCTTGATGTTCTGCGCCTCCTTAACGATGATGACTTTGTATCCACCCATCATAGCAAAGCCGCGAGCTGCACCAATCACGGGCGACACATCGCCTCCGCTCAAGTCCTTGCCATAGATAATCGTTTGGTCAAACTCGCGTGCCATTTCATCCAACACATTGTTCTCTATATAGTTGGCTACTAGATCAATATAATACGACTCTTTTCCACAAAGCATATACGCAGGTGCGTACTTGCCCTGCTTCAAACCTATCATCACTTCTTCATACTTCGCCATAACTCTTACTAATTATTCAAAAATACCTTACCCTACTCCTAAATCTGTATTATTAATTAAAATCTCTATTTTTTTTGACTGTTTTAACTTCGGATACACTTCCTCTATAAACCACTTCGTCAATTCATCATCGCGCTTGACTATGGTTGTATTCGCGCAGAACACATTCACACTTGCATATTCAAAATACTGCTCTGCCAACGCAATGTCTCTCAATATCCGCTCCTTACTATCGCCTTCCGTGCAACACAATAGGCATACTCCCTGAAAATACTTCGCCACATCCTCTGCCGTCACACTCGCTGCAATACCTTTCTTCCATTGCTCACGCAAATTTCCATCAAAGCTCTCCACCCCACAACGAAACTTCACTTCCACACCATCAAACTGCTCCGCAAACTTTGCCAACTGATTCTTATACATATAATGCGCCTCAAACCAGAGCGTATGAATTTTCTTCTCTTTCACCACCTGCTTAATCATCTCCACCGTCTGCTCATCTAGCTCCATAGCCGAACCGGAGTTAATCACATCCAACACCCCATACACACCCTGCACCTGCGCCAACACTTCTCTATTCACAGCAAACGGATCATCACTCACATCCCCATGATAGTCGCAAAACGTACACCTCTTCCACCTGCATCCCGTTCCCTGCAATAGCACAAACTCCCGAGGTAACACACTATGTATCATAGAATAGCGTTCCATTCCTCCCAGCCTTATCGCCTAATAGCCTCTTCGCCTTATAGCCTTAATAACAGCATACGCCATCGGCGTACCCAGCACCGCCTCTATCAACAGCTTCGACACATATTGAAAAGCTATCATCAGAAGCAAATCGTGTGTTGAGACCGTTCCAGCAAAGGCAATCAACACAAATGGCAGCGAGTCAAACCAATACGCCACTGCCGAACTACCTATCGTCCGCACCCAAAGTCTCTTGCCCTTAGTCCACTTCTTTATCTTATCCATCAACCAAGCATTGCTCAATTCGCCCAACAAAAATCCAGTCAAAGAAGCTATCACGATGCGAGGCACATAACTAAACATCGTGTTGTATGCTTGCGCTGTTGAGTCCAAATAGTCTGGCGAAGGCAACCACACACCAATCTGTGTGCAAAGTACCATCACGATATTACATAGCAACGTAGTAAAGATCACCTTACGTGCTGTCTTATATCCCCAAATTTCTGTGAGCACATCACCCAACATATACGCAAAGGGGAATGTAATAGTTCCTGCATCGAAATAAAAAAGGTTCCACAATCCAATGACCTTCACAGCCATCACATTACTCACCACATAGAGTGTCACGAACAACGCCGTCACCACGATAAAGGAAGTATTCTTGCCTTTAACCTCTAAACTATAGGCAGTTCTGCTGCCGTCCCCGTTACTGTTGGCATCCGCCAACATGCGGTTTTTGAAAGGGTTCTCCGCTACCTTATTTTCCATAGTTTAATTATTTAATCAATTACCATGCAAAGGTACTATATTTTTTTGAAATATGCAAATTTATACTACTCTTAAAGTATTGATCGTTTTTTGCAGATTATTCAAAAACTGAGCGGCATGCATACCATCCATTTGTGCATGATGGAATTGGAAAGAGATATTCAAATAATACTTAAAGAAGTGCTTTGAATATTTTCCCCATATAATAAATGGATTGTTATATATTCCGCTATACATACCTCCAGCAAATTCCAATTCTGAATCTACAATTGCAGATGTTCCTATTACCATACACTCTTCTGATAAATCTCTGTCGTTGCAACTATTGGAAACTTGTTCCGTATATTTCAAATAATAATGATTATACCTCTCAAAGTCTTCTGTAAATTCTATATCACAAGAGCTCGCCTCACCAGTATGATTTTTGACAATGGTATTTATAGCAATCTTATCAAACTGAAAGAATTTATCTCCAATCGGTAACAAATAAAATTCCTTCTGATTAACAGCAGCTTTACCAATACAATAATCCAATAACATATTGAATTTCAAGTGTTTCTTTTTGCTTATTTTAATCAAATTTGTCACATCAATCTTCTTGACAAAAACGAGCATCGGATTAGGAGCGTTCTTCCATATTTCAAATTGCTGCGCACGATTAGTGGTTTTAGGATCAATTTCTTTCATATTTATATATTAAAAGGTAATAAGACTAAATGAACAAAGAACCCCGAAGATTACTCTTCGAGGTTCTGAAAATGGCGGCTACCTACTCTCCCACAAACGCAGTACCATCGGCGTTGCTGAGCTTAACGACCCTGTTCGGAATGGGAAGGGGTGGGACCTCAGCGCTATAACCACCTAAAT
>JAZSGL010000044.1:0-1548 GCA_045532735.1 Paludibacteraceae bacterium
AAGCATTCTCAATATGAGGGAGCATTTCAGCGGCTGTCAAACCACCGTCCTTATAGCTGAGATAATAGTTGTTCATTTCTATGGACAACTCTTCCACTCTATCCATCCAAGCTTGTGTAAAGCAACCATACGAAGTGCCTATCTCGCAGGAGCCAAGAATATTGTCAAGAGAATCAAGGCAGAGATAGATCTCTACGCCCACTACTACTGCGGCAGAAGCATTACTCAGACCTACAATCTGAGCATTCACCGCTGCTGTATCACTTGCAGCATCGCTGTACACCGCATTTGCTGCATTCAGACAGTTCTGCAGAGCATCCAACTCATTCACAACAAATTCAGCATCATCAGACGCCACATATGTATCAAACACCTCTTGAGCATCGGCAATCTCGCCTATCAAACTTTCATAAGCTGCAATCGAAGCATCAGCAGCACTCATTGCAGCCTCCAATGCCTCACGAGCAGCAATAGCGGCATCAGCACTACCGCCATTTGTGACCAGATCACGAGCCACAGCTATCGCATCACTCAAGGCCGCAAACGCACTAATCTGCATTTTGATTGTATCTGAGTAAGCCTCACCTGCAGTCATAGCATCTTGCAACGAGAGCATTGCTACTGCCAATGATGCGTCCACACTAGCATCAGTATAATAGCGGAGCCGCGCATTGTCCCATGCAAGCCAGTTGGCCGAAGTCGAAACAGTCTTAAAACCCACCGTCAAATTTCCGTCAGCCACTACTGCCATCACATAGAATCGTTCAGGAGTGCCATTGCCCGTAACTACGGAAGCCTCTGAATCATTAGCATAAAGAAAAGCGCCCTCTACGGGAATCGACTCATCACCCTGCTGACAAGCGATACATGCAGCAGAGAAGAGATAGGCACCATTGGGCAAGTCTGTCAAAGACTGCTCAATGGAAATGTCTGTCAGATTTGCCGTACTCTCCGCTGACGAAGCGGTCCACTGCTCGATAAAGTTTTTACCAAACATAGGTTTGTAGTTGTCTCCTTTACTGCTTGATTTGAAACCATTGTTGGTCCAAGCATTCAAATCATCCATCGCTGGATCTGCCAAAAGAGAAGTGACATCCTCTCCCAACTGTGCATAACCGAACATCGGCATCAATGCACAACATGCCATTGCGGCAACCTTGCGTAAGATTTTTTTCATGATTGTAAATAATATAGATTGCACAAATAGGTTTATAGACCCCAAAAGTATAGAATAAAATTATGTATGGCAAAAAAAATACAAAAAACTTTTGTACCTTTGGGCTATAATTATGAATTAAATTCCAGAACCGAATATTTATGAAATATATAGGACCACACGTATCGGCATCGGGCGGCGTAGAACTTGCCCCTGTGAATGCCAAGGAGCTGGGCGCAACAGCCTTTGCACTCTTCACCCGCAACCAGCGCCAATGGGTATCGAAACCCCTATCGGAGCAGAGCATTACCCTCTTTAAGGAACGCTGCGCCGAGTATGGCTATGATGCACGCTATATCTTGCCTCACGACAGCTACCTCATCAATCTGGGG
>JAZSGL010000077.1:0-3420 GCA_045532735.1 Paludibacteraceae bacterium
AGCAATTCTTCTACCTCAGCAATAGTAAAAGGTAGTTGTACTGTTTCCTAAAATAAATGTGGTTCATTATCAATTACCTATCTCTTAAAATGTACAGTTTCTATTTTTCGCTTTGTAACATCTCGTATAGGAAATGATACAATTCTCGGGTGGGGATTCCTATCTTTTGTGCAATGCGGCGTTTGAAAGTGCTGACACCTGTTGCGGAGTAGTGCATCCAATCTGCCAAATCCTCCAACGAAGCGGTGGGATAAAGGAGCATATAGGTGCAGAAGACATTCTCACGGTTAGAGAGTTGGTAGGTCTCTAGTTGAGATAGCCAGTCGTGGAGCTGGGTATCTAAGTCTTTTTTGAGTTCGTTGTAGTCGTTCCACTGTTTGCGTGGGCGTGGGTAGGTAGCACGAATGTCGGAGAGTTGAGCGCTGATAGATAGGTCTTCTATCTGATCATGAGCTACTTGCAGGCGACGGGTAGCATATCGGCGGTGTAGCACGATAGCGAGGACCAATAGCAGACAAACTACGATAAGGCATAGGAGCGTGATCCATGCCCAGCGATAGGGATAAGGGTTGGCTAGATGCTCCTCTAACAAGGTTTGTGCGCCGTTGTAGTTGCCGACACTCTGCATCAAGAGTTCGTTGGCATCTTGTCGCGCGTGCGCATACGCGCTCAGTTTATTTATATCTCCGCGTGCATTGGCATCTTGCATGAGGCAGTAGTAGGCATTGACCAAGTCGTTGGGGTCGGCGGATAGCTCGACAATGATTTGTGCGTAAGGCAAAGCAGAGGCTTGGTCACCCATATCGAGATAGACTTGCATGAGTTTCTTGTAGGTATAGAACTTGTCCTCCTCATACTCCCAGAGGCTTAAGGCTTGGTGGAAGTAGTGGAGGGCAGAGTCATATTGGAGCTGCTCGTAGAAATAGAGCCCTTTGGTCTCGTAGAAGCGTGCGTGGTAATAGTTGTCTAATTGGTAGGACTGTGCGATATGCAATATGCTATCTGCCTTAGCGAAGTGGTGGAGGTAGGTATGGAACTCGCTGACATCCAATAGGGTGTGTGCGTAGTACCAATCCTTACCGCTGGCTTTGAACGCCTCGTTGGCACGAATGAAGAAGGTGAGGGCGAGGCTGTCGCTCTCGTTTTGTTTGCTGATATGCGCCAAACAGGAGTTGATACGCCCGCGATAGATAGGATCGTCTATCTGCGCGCGGTCAGCAGCGATATAATGCTCTGCGGCTTGGGTGATCTGGTCATCAAGACTGAGGTGGTGCCCCATGTAGTAGTGAGCTTTGCCGAGTTGGTTATGTGCGAAGAGACGGCCGAAAGGGTTGTCGAGCGTGTGGATGGCTTGCTGAAGTGCTGCGGTGTCGTCAAAGAGGGTGTGTTCGTTTTGGTCTAAGCTATCTGCAATGGCGATAGTAGCATGTGCTTCTTGGTAGCGAGTGCAGTAGTCGCAGGAAACCAAAAGTAGGCAGAGAAGCAGGTATGTAACGAGACGAACAGGTTGCATAATGGGCGGTATTGATTTGGATTTCGTTTGCAAAGGTAGTGAAAATATTGGACGTAGGCAAGTGAATATGTGGAATGTACATGTTTTTGTGTAAATAAGTGCTGATAATGTGGTAGTTGTGGGGATTTTGTACAGATAAAACAAAATCACCTGTACCATTCAGTACAGGTGATTTTTGTAAGGAATAATCGATTGATTAGTAGGATGTGCGTTGGGTAGCAGCGTAGCTGATCTTCAGTGCGTATGCACGGCGAAGCTCTTGCTTGATGTCTGCGATAATACCCATCTTTGTCTCCTTATCTGCCTTGATAGACACCGTCATCAAACCTTGGTCTGACTCTTTCATAGATGAACGCTCGTTGATGATGAAGTCACCAATCTCTTTTGCGTCAGCGAAAGCATCGTCCAATTGGATACGTGTCTCAGCACCGTATTGCTTGCGGAACTCAGCAGTAGGAGTACCTACATAGATATAACGAACCAATGATTTCTTCTCCAACTTAGTCAACTCCGTTGCTTGTGGATTTTGGATTTGAACCTTATAGGTAACCTCCTTCATAGAAGTTACTGACATGAAGAAGAACAAGAGCATGAAGATGATATCTGGCAATGAACTGGTGTTCAATGCTGGCATCTCACGTTTATCGTTTCTACGAATCTTTGCCATACTTATTTTCCTCCATAATTTTTAGGTTCAGCCTCTGAAATCTTTTGAGGATAGATCTTAGAGATCTTCTTTTGCCACTCCTCATCAAGATCGTTGTAAGACTTGTGGAAATACTGTTGTGCGCACTCTTCGCGCAATTCATTGTAGGCGGCTACGAGTTCGTTTTGCACCTCCAAATATGCTTGATATTGTGTATCAGCGTCGTTTTGAACGGAGATAACGTGATCTTTTGCATATTTAACCATGCCGAATGGAGCACCGAAATCCTCCTCTACCAATTTAGGCATATTGGCATCGTCGTTGGGGTTAGCAATAAACTCCTTCGCCTTAGCGCGCAGTTGACGTACATCGAGTTCTTGACCCTGAACCAGGAGTTTGTTCTCCCAGTTGATCTTCACAACAAACAAGTTACGCTTGTTGATATCGGTGTCCTCAATCTTTTGATCGGGTGGAATAGGAGGTGGCAAACGACGTGCCAAACCTTGATTCACATCCATAGAGGTGGTCACCAAGAAGAATATGAGCAGCAAGAACGAGATGTCAGCCATGGAACTGGCGTTGATCTCAGGAATTTTCTTTGCCATAACTACAATTACTTTTTAACTCGTGTATAAATAACACCCCAAACCAAAGCTGCTACAGTAGAAGCGGTAAGGATGTAAACAAGATACATAATAGCATCACTCATGCGAGCCATGTTACCTACGTTGTCGGTACCTTCGTAACCAAGGATCTCTACCTTCTCAGGGCTACCCAAGAACCAGCAGAGCGCGCAGAGGCCTACAGCTGCAAGTACAACACCTACTGATACGAGGCCGCGCTTAGGATCTACCTTGAAGGTCTCTACAAGCTTAGCCAATACGAAACCGAAAGTAACAAGGATAACAAGAGCTACGAGCACATAAATCCAATACAGGAGTGTATCGGTGAACTTAGGGATGTTCAAGAAATCACCGGCTACCTCCAACGAACCTTCTGAACCTCCTGCAAAGAACATCACCGAAGCGACGATGCCTACCAACATGAGTACCCAGAGGGTTACTTTTGGGAATAATTTATAATTCTTCATAATAATCTATAATTTTGCAAGTTTAACAATTCACGTTCTGCACAATGCAAAATAGATTATTTCTTTTGTGCTGCGTCGTATTCAACCACGAGGTCGAGGAGGCTGATAGAGCTATCCTCCATCTCGTTAACGAGACCCTCGATCAAGCTAAGGATGTAGTTATAGAATACT
>JAZSGL010000052.1:0-3795 GCA_045532735.1 Paludibacteraceae bacterium
CGATATGAAACGCTTGTATCCATTGTTATTACTTAGTCTATTATTTATAGGATGTTCTGACAAACATGATGATCAGCCTAATAGTCCAGCTGTTCAGCTATATGAATTGCACTATACCACAATAGATGAAAAAGTTGTCGATCTATATAGGGATGACTTTGGAGCAGATATAGTATCCAACACGTATAATGATGGTGTTGGAGTTATCGCCTTTGATGCCCCAATAACAACCATTGGAGAGCGCGTCTTTTATAATTGTTCCACGCTTGAAAGTATCACTATCCCAAGCAGTGTAACCTCTATTGGTAGCGAGGCATTCTATCGTTGTGATTGTCTTAAAGCGTTTAATGGTAAGTATGCCACACCTGATGGTCGAGCATTGATTATAGACGACACGTTATGCTATATTGCCCCATCAGGGCTCACAGACTACACAATTCCTTCTGCTGTAAAGACACTTGGAAGTCTATCGTTTGCTTATTGCACGGAGCTTGTAACGGTCAAAATTCCAAGCAGTGTAACAGCTATTGGTAGCGAGGCATTCTATGCATGTACGTCGATTGAGGATGTTACGCTTCCAGAAAGTGTAGTTTCGTTGGGCGCGCTGTCGTTTGCCGAATGCGACCACCTCTCTGAGGTCTATGTGCAACAATCAACACCTCCTACGGGTGGTAATGATATGTTCGATGGTAATGCTGCTGATCGTAAGATATATGTGCCTATTGGTTCTGGCTCAACATATAAGATGGCAAATGGTTGGAAGGAGTATTCAACCTCTATCGAGGAGTATGATTTCAATCCAGTACCAGATGTTGTGATCAAGGAGGCTACTGTTGCCGAGTTCATTGCTGCTGAGGTTGGCGATGCTACCATCTATGAGCTTACAGGCGTTATCCAAAATATTCAGAATGTGGAGTATGGTAATTTCGACCTTGTTGATGCTACAGGCTCGGTATATATCTATGGACTCACAGATGAGTCTGGCGAAAAGGTTTTTGAGGCTCTTTGTTTGAAGGAGGGCGATACAGTTACGTTGCGCGGTACACGTTCAGCTTATAAAGATACCCCTGAGGTTAAAGGTGCTATCTATGTCTCTCATGTTGCGTGCCCCGTACCTTCCGAGCAGACTAATTACGAGATATGGTACACATCGAGCGATGGAAAGGTCGTAGAGCCATATAGATCAGCGGCCTTTGATGCAAATATTATCTCTAATATATATGAAAATGGTAAGGGTGTTATAACCTTTGATGGAGAGTTAACCACTATTGATAACTATGCCTTCTATGGTTGTCGTCTTTTAACGAGTGTAACCCTACCATCAAGTGTTACGACACTCGGTTTCCAGATATTCTATGATTGCGATGGTATCACGAGTATCACCATTCCAGAAAGTGTAACAACTATTGAGGGTGGAGCTTTCACGGGATGTGATAACCTTTCAGAGTTTAAGGGTAAGTATGCTACTAAGGATGGTCATTGTCTGATTATTGGTAATACACTTCACTCTTTTGTTTCGGTGGGAGTCGATACATATGTTGTCCCAGCGGGCGTTACACGTATCGAGGACTATGCCTTTTACGACACTGCTATTTCCGATGTTACTTTTCCAGATGGATTGACCTATATCGGTGTATCAACGTTTGCTTACTGTTCGGATATTGAGGCTCTTACCCTTCCATCGAGTATAACCCACATTAGCAGTGCAGCCTTTTGTCAATGTAGCTCTTTGACGAGCATAACCATTCCAGAATATGTAGAGTTTATTGGCGATAGAGCATTTCTAAGTTGCGAGAGTCTGTTGGAGATATATAGTAAGCCAACCACCCCACCTACTGGTGATGACTATATGTTCGAGGGTAATTCTGCTGATCGTAAGATATACGTTCCAGTACAATCCTACTCGGCATATGTTTCTAAGGATCATTGGCGCGACTATGCTGACTATATCGTAGGCTACGACTTCGAAAAAGGCGAGGTAGCACCCGAAGGTCCGCGTAATAACGAGATATGGTACACATCGTCAGATGGTAATATTGTAAGGCCATACACGTCAAATGTCTTTGGAGCAACTATTGTTTCTAACACCTACGAAGATGGTAAGGGTGTTATTACCTTTGATGGTGCTGTAACCACGATTGGAGAGCGTGCATTCTATGATTGCGATAGTCTCACAGGTATCACCATCCCAAATAGTGTAACCACGATTGGAGATGAGGCATTCTATAGGTGCGAGAGTCTTAAAGAGTTTAAGGGAAAATTTGCTGAGGATAATGGTCGTTGTCTGATTGTGGACAATACTCTTATTGCTTATGCTAATAAATCTGGCACAGAATATACCATTCCTGATAGTGTAACCTCGATTGGAAATTCTGCATTCTATGGTTGCGATAGCCTCACAAGTATAACTATTCCCGATAGTGTAATAACGATTGGAGATTGGGCATTCTCAGGTTGCATAAACCTCACAAGTGTATATTGCAAGGCTACAACGCCGCCAAGTATTGGCTCTGATGTCTTCGGATATAATGCGAATAGTCGCAAGATTTATGTTCCAACAGCATCGGTAAATGACTATAAGAGTGCTTCTGGTTGGTGCGACTATGCCAACTATATCGTCGGCTACGACTTCGAAAAAGGCGAGGTAGCAGTTGACGACCCAGTATTGATTCTCACATCGGAGGCAGAAATGAGTTTTTTGTCATATGGCGGTAATGGTGAGATTAGTTACATTATTAATAACCCTGTTGAAAGCTTATCCGTCATAGTTTCGTGCGATGCACAGTGGATTACAAACTTTGTCGTTAGTTCAAATAAGGTAAAATTTACCGTTGCAGCAAATGATCGTAGTGCGCTTCGCACGGCTTCTATCACGGTTAAGTACGGAGTTCTTAGTTTTACGGTAGATGTTACGCAGGATGCAAAAGCCGGGCAGGCTGATAACGAGATATGGTACACATCATCAGATGGTAATATTGTAACGCCATACAGGTCAAATGTCTTTGGAGCAACTATTGTTTCTAACACCTACGAAGATGGTAAGGGTGTTATTACCTTTGATGGTGCTGTAACCACGATTGGAGATTATGCATTCTATAATTGCGATAGTCTCACAAGTGTAACCATCGGAGATAGTGTAACCACGATTGGAGATTATGCATTCTATAATTGCGATAGTCTCACAAGTGTATATTGCAAGGCTACAACGCCGCCAAGTATTGGCGATTATGTCTTCTATGACAATGCGAATAGTCGCAAGATTTATGTCCCAACAGCATCGGTAAATGCCTACAAAACTGCTGATGGTTGGCGCGACTATGCCAACTATATCGTCGGCTCCGACTTCTAAATATCATCTGGGAATAAGTCATTGAGGAGGATGTATAATTGCAAATTTGAAGAGTATGAAAAAGATAGGGTATAGCTCTCCGCGGCTCGACATCTGTGAGGTGGAAGTTGAGCGTGGATACCAGAGTAGTGTGGACTACGATTTTACGATTGATGGCTGGTCGGAGGGCGACAGCTTCGATGGTAAGGGAGAGTAGTGGGTTAAACCGTGTAAATACTTTGATTATGAGAAATATAGCATTATGTTTTGCCACATTGTTGGCATTTGTAGGGTGTACGAACGACATCGACGACGGCAAGTCGTCACAGCCAGCACAGCGTGGCGACTACCGCATCTGCATAGGTGGTGCCATCGAGGGCGTGGAGACGAGGGTTAGTGCCGATAAGTTCGAGGATGGCGATTGTGTAGGTGTCTATGTTATAAATTATAGTGGTGGCAAGCCGCAG
>JAZSGL010000049.1:0-27599 GCA_045532735.1 Paludibacteraceae bacterium
GTCGGTGTGATTGCAGCGCAAGCTATCGGTGAGCCTGGTACACAGTTGACATTGCGTACCTTCCACTCTGGTGGTGTCGCTGGTAACGCAGCTAAGTCGGAGGCCAAGCGGTCTTAGGAAGACAATAAACTTTTACAACTCCTTGGCTCACAGAACGACATGGCTACGATCCGACTTGTCGGTGTGATTGCAGCGCAAGCTATCGGTGAGCCTGGTACACAGTTGACATTGCGTACCTTCCACTCTGGTGGTGTCGCTGGTAACGCAGCTACTCAAAACACCTACGCTATCCCTGCTAACGGTCGCATTGAGATCGACGACCTCCGTACTATCACCACCGACGCTGGTGAGGTAGTTGTAGTGAGCCGTCTGAATGAGATGCGTCTCGTGGACGAGAACACAGGCGTTGTATTGACTACCTTCAATATCCCTTACGCTTCTAAACTCTTCATCACCCCAGGTGAGTCTTACGAGAAGGGTACTAAGGTATGCGAATGGGATCCATATAAGGCAGCATTGATTATCGAGCAAGCAGGTCGTCTCCAATACGAAGATGTAATTGAGAACGTTACCGCTAAGACCGAGATCGATGACCAAACAGGTAAGAAAGAGGTGACTATCACTGAGACCAAGGATAAGACCAAGATGCCATCTGCTCACATCGTGGATGCTGAGGGCAATATCTTGCGTACCTACAACCTCCCAGTGAAGGCATTGCTCGTTCACGAGGATGGTGCTGAGGTGAAGGTGGGTGATTCGCTCTTTACTCAAACACGTTCGTTTGGTACCGCAGGCGATATCACCGGTGGTCTCCCACGTGTTACTGAGCTCTTCGAGGCACGTAACCCATCTAACCCAGCTATTGTGGCTGAGATCGATGGTGAGGTGACCTTCGGACGTATCAAACGTGGTAACCGCGAACTTACTATCACCAGCAAACTCGGTGAGGTGAAATCTTACCTCATTCCATTGGGTAAACAAATCCTCGTACAAGAGGGCGACTATGTACGCGCTGGTGTGGCACTCTCTGATGGTGCTATCACTCCAGACGATATTCTTGCTATCCAAGGTCCTACCGCGGTGCAAGACTATATCGTCAACGAGGCACAATCTGTTTACCGTATGCAAGGTGTGGAGATCAACGATAAGCACTTCGAGATCATCGTTCGCCAAATGATGCGTAAGGTTGAGATTCAAGATGGTGGTGATACACGCTACCTCGAGAAACAAATCGTAGATAAGATCGACTTCTTGGAGGAGAACGACCGTATCTGGGGCAAGAAAGTGGTAACTGATGCTGGCGACAGCGAGACCTTGAAAGCAGGTCAAATCGTTACCTCACGCCGCCTCCACGATGAGAACTCTTCTCTCCGTCGTAAGGATAAGAAACTCGTTGTTGCTCGTGATGCAATGTGTGCTACCGCAAGCCAAGTGCTCCAAGGTATCACTCGTGCTGCGCTTGCTACCAAGTCCTTTATGTCAGCAGCTTCCTTCCAAGAGACCACCAAGGTACTCAATGAGGCTGCTATCCAAGGCAAGGTGGACTACCTCGATGGTATGAAGGAGAACGTTATCTGCGGTAACTTGATTCCTGCTGGTACTGGTCTTCGTGACTTCCAACACATCAGCGTACACAACGCTGAGGAGTATGCTGCCATCCAAGCAGCTCGTGCAGCAGCTGCTGCTGAAGCACAACTCCGTCAAGAGAAACTTGAAGAATTCTAATCATCTAGAATCTAATATTTCCACCTCCCAGCAGCGCTGGGAGGTGGTTTTTGTTTCAGGGAATATATACCTTTGGTATAGTTTTTGTGGAGGGAATAAACAATAAAACACACCATATGCTTTCTAAAAAGTATCTTATAGTAACGTTTTTTGCACTACTTTCCTTAAGTGCAATGGCTCAGCAACCTCGCGTAGCTATTGATTCTATGCATACTGCCATTCGAGATTTTCGTTATACAGTACGCCAAGACATTCGCGATTATCGTGACTCAATACGTGATGTTCGTCGTCATGCCTATGATGCCATTCCTCATGAGTTAAGAATAGGATGGGGAGATCAAACATTTGAAAGTCTTATGTGGCGTAATGAAGGACATCCTACAGTTATGCCCCCTGACTATCAGGATTGCTACAACGAGCATTTCCGTTATACGCAGCATTGGTTCTTTGAGTATCTATATAATGTCAATTATTGGTATAGTTTTGGTTTTCAAGTAGATTATAGTGGAGTATTATGGGATGAAGTAATTCGTGATGGACAAGGTTATGAAATCTCAAGAGAGATCGACCAACAATTTCATAATATAGCAGTGATCCCGATGATAAGGTTTTCGTATTCTCATAACGAATATACATCGTTGTATTCTTCTCTGGGATTAGGATTAAATATCAATACTGGTACTGAACTAGATTACAAAAAACGTTATACTGCCTTTGCACCAGTTGTGAATGTGACTTTGTTAGGGTTGCGAGTAGGTAAGGGAAGATGTTATAGTATGTTTGAATTCGGTGGTTTGTTTTCGTTATCGAGTACGAATGAAATATATATGCTCGGCTCAAGATTATTTACAGTGTCTATTGGAGTAAGACTATGACCATGTTAGTTAAATTGTATAATCATTTACTTATCGTGCTTTTGTTGCTCCTAACTTCTTGTCAATTAGGAGAATGGCACTATGTTGACTTTGCAGATGTATCATCTGCAAATGGAATGTTCCGTGTAGTATCGCAACGTAATACGGATATGCAGCGTCTTGTTGAAGACCCCAACCAGCTAGCAATATGGGGATTGAATGTAGCACCAGAATCGTCAGATGAATTGCCACATGCGCAACGTGCATCTTCTCTTACGATGAACATGGTTGCTCATAATTTATTAGATTTCAGCAAGATGAAAACAGCGATAGAGTTAAGTGGTATATACCCGTCAGTTGATATAGATGGCAATCCTATCATGCTATCGGGAAAAGTAATCTTGCCAGCCAAAGGTCCCATCAAACGATATATTCTTGTGTCGCATTATACTATAGCAAGTAATGCCGAAGCGCCAAGCAATGTTTTCTCCCTTGAAGGTTTGTTGGTAAAATTGGGATATGCTTTGATTATCCCAGATTATATCGGCTATGGTGTTACAGCAGATCTTGTTCATCCTTACCTCGTAATGGATGTTACTGCGCGCAATGTGCTGGATATGTACCATGCTGTTGTACCTTTTATGAAGGCAGCGGGGAGAGAACCAGAGCATGACGATATATATCTGATGGGGTATTCTCAGGGGGGAGCTACTACGATGGCAGTACAACATCTTATTGAGCATCATAGTGATGGTAATATAAAGATTCGTCGTGTGTTTGCTGGCGGAGGCCCGTATGATGTCAAGGCGACCTATGATCGCTTTGTAGAAACCAACTTTGCTAGTTATCCATGTGCTGTACCGATCATGATGCAAGGTATGATTGTTGGTAATAAGCTAGATCTTGATATGAGCAAACTGATGGCCCCTTATATCTATGAGAATCTAGATGAATGGGTGAATAGCAAACGTTATTCTACCTCCCAAATTAATACATTTATTGGTACTCAAACTACTAGTGATCTATTAACCTCTGTAGGTATGGATCGTACCAGCAAAGAGATATCTGAATTTTATAAGGCTATGACCAATAATTCTATATTAACTTACGCCTGGACGCCTAAGGCTCCCGTATTTATCATGCACTCAATTGATGACGATGTTGTGCCCTATGAAAATGCTACCCGTGCTAAGAGTAAATGGCAAGGCGCTAATGTTCAATATAGTTTAGGTCATTATGGAAGTCATGTCGCTGGATGTATTCGCTTTATTTATACCGTGCAGACATTGCTTATTAACGAAGAAAAAGAGGAGAACGGAAATTATGATTTCTAATTTATTATCCCATATTCGTGTACATAAATGGTATTCTATATTGGTGATATTTGTCTTTGGTGCAATTATCACCGCTTGTGATCCAGAAGCACCAGCACAAACTAAAAATGTGGAGATTGCTATTGATATACAAAAGGTATCGGCAGGATATGCTCATGTTACTTTTTCTACAAATAAAAAGGCGTTTTATTTGATAGGTATTCAGCAGGCAAAAGATAGTATTGATTTGCAGCAGGTGGCGAAGCATTTTATGCTAATGGCTTTGGATCGAGCCTATGTGGATTATCTTGATTGGCGTAATCAACAATTGCAGCAACTCACTCCATTTATCGCTGACTTTGCTTCTTATTCGTTGCGGTATGGTACGGTAGATCAGTTTTTTACCTTTTTAGAGTCCGATAATGATTATTGGGTGTATGCTTTTGTTGTAGATCCCAGTTCCAATAAACCAGCAGGTAAACTATTCTACCATACGATACATACCAATGATTCCAGTATTATTCCAATAGATTTTCATTACCGTGTGGAGGGAGATTGGGATTATGTTTATCCGATGGATACCTTAGGCGAGATTCAGTCATATATCCCATGGATTGGTGAGACCATTGATAGTGTCACGCTTCGCCAACAAGGTTGGAATACACCAGGTGAATATTTCTTCCATCGTTTTATACAGCAGTATGAAAACTCAGATTCTCCTCTCAATTATGGTATAGCCGCAAAAGAGAATAATGGTGAGAGCGATCATGTTTCAAATATTAAGTTTGAAGTAGGAAAGACATATTATACAGGTATGGCGACATTGGATGCTCCGTTGGTTTATCCTTTGCCAAAACATGTGTATGACATCTATCGTTTTACGTGGCAGGGTGATAGTACCAATCTGTATCTTACTTCGACTCAAAGTGTTGATGAAGATTGGTAAATCCTACATCGGATCCACATCGGGTAGAATAATCGTTCCTTTGCAAGCCGTTTGTTGTTGTACAAATTTAATCTGTTCGCGCACCATCTCTTTCGCGCGTGCGATGTTAGCTGTTGCTTCAATCGTTAGACGAATTTGTCGCACGTACATGTTCTGTGTGCGTGCCACACTTGGCACTATCACTCCCGAAACGCGAGCCCCAAACATCTGTTGCAAGCGTTGTTGCAATAGCGTTGCTGCGGCATCCAAACGACCTAAATCGCGATGGCGTAGGGTCATCATGATCAATCGTTGGTAGGGTGGGTACTTGAATAACTCACGCTCTGCGATTTGTTGTTGGTACAATCCTTCGTAATCATGTGCTTTAAGGAACTCAAAGACAGGATTCTTTGGGTTGAAGGTTTGAATCATAACCTCTCCTTGGCTGCCTGTTCTGCCTGCTCGTCCACTCACCTGTTCCAACATTTGGAAGGCTAGCTCATAACTGCGGAAATCGGGTGTGTTTAGCAATGAGTCTGCTAGTAGCACAGCTACCAAACTCACATCGTTGAAATGCAATCCCTTGGTAACCATCTGGGTGCCAATTAGTATATCGACTTCGTGCTTGGCAAAGCGGTCAATAATGGTTTGATAGGCATCTTTCTTGCGTGTAGAATCCAAGTCCATGCGCAGCACGCGTGCCTCGGGGAATAATCCTTGTATCTCCTCCTCCAAACGCTCTGTGCCAAAACCTTGCGTGCGCATTTCGCCACCACATTTTGGGCAAGTGAGTGATGAACCACGAGTGATGAGTGATGAGTGATGTCCGCAATAGTGGCAGTTTAGGGTGTTATGGGCTTTGTGATAGGTCATTGTGACATCACAGTTGGGGCATTTAGGTGCCTCGCCACACTTCGTACATTGCAGGACAGGGGCATATCCTCGACGGTTTTGGAAGAGGATTACTTGTTTGCCCTTAGAGAGTTCCTCGCGTATTCTATCTACCAAAGGATCGGAAAAATGCCCATACATCTCTTTGCGATGATACTGGCGTTGTAGGTCTATCATCGTGATTTGCGGCAATTGCAATCCCTGAAAACGCTCCGTCATCTCCACCAAACCATATTTTCCACTCAATGCGTTGTGATAACTCTCTATGGATGGAGTAGCAGTACCTAATAGCACTTTTGCTCGGTACCAATGTGCCATCATGATGGCTGCGGAGCGGGCATGATAGCGTGGTGCAGGGTCTTGCTGCTTGTAACTAGGCTCATGCTCCTCGTCTACAATGATTAGTCCTAAATTGTTGAATGGCAGGAAGATCGCTGACCGAGCGCCCAATATCACCCTGCCTTTCGCCTCTCGCCTTTCGCCTCTAACCTCATTATAAATCTCCACTCTCTCCGCGTTGCTAAACTTGGAGTGATAAACTACCAACTGATCACCAAATACGGCTTGCAATCGGTCGGTGAGTTGGGTTGTCAAGGCAATCTCTGGCACAAGATACAATACCTGTTTGCCTTGTTGAAGGACTTCTTCAATGAGATGGATATATACCTCTGTTTTTCCGCTAGAGGTCACGCCGTGTAGCAGGGTGACATTTTTCTCTTGCCAACTCTCTCGAATTTCTGCAATCGCTCTAGTCTGCTGACTATCAAGGGAGTGTGGTTGTTGTGTTTCGCCGTTGTATTGGCGCAAACGCGAGATTGGTCGCTCTTCTTCCAAAAATATCCCTTTGTCAATCAATGTCCGCAGGATAGCGCCGCTCACGCCAGTTTGCTCTAGGAGCAAGCGTCTCTCTACTTGATAATTTTGCGCCAAACGGAGGAAATCGCGCACCAATTGTTCTTGTTTTTTGGCACGTTTTAATTCCCCGAGCAACTGCGTTTGTGCTTCTTGTGCTAGATAGGCTGGAGATAGTTGTATGTATTGGGTAGTGGCTGCGGAGTAGTTGTCGTCGATGATTTCGGAGGGTAGGGCAGCTGCCATTACCTCGCCTAGAGTACACATGTAATAGCTTGACAACCATTCCCATAGCTTTAGCTGCTCAGCCGTGATGATAGGTGTCTCATCTATTATTTGTAGCGCATCCCGTACTTTAACGTTTGCGGGCAACTCCCCCTCGTGTTGGCAGTAGATGATACCAATGATACTTTTCTTGCCAAGAGGTACCAATACCCTTCGCCCAATAAGCGCTTGCGCTTTCCCATCTCCATTAGGCGTAGCCGTCCCATAGCTCGCTTCGCGAGCGTCCACTACCCGATAGGTGTACACATCCGCAATTGCCAACGGCAGAATAATATCGTAAAGTGATTGGTCGGTCATTTCAAATGCAAAGATACAATAAAGAAATGAAATATGCAAATTTTCGTCTTTAGAAAGACGATTTGAAGTATGTTTTTCATCTTTAGAGAGAAAATTCTTATTATTTATAATTCCTCCCTCATTCTTGCACAGAATTTGAAAAGAACTCTATCTGTCCTCTATCTGTCCGCTGTCAACTACGGTAGATACACGGTAGATATACGATAGATATACGTTAGATACACGATAGATACCTATAGGAGTACCGAAGAAAAATCCAATGTGCTTTGTCGTCTATACCCCGAAAATAGCGAAAAAAACGCTATTTTCTTGCGCATTTGCATTTTTTGTAGTACCTTTGCACCGTGAACCTGCGCTGGGGATGTCTGCACATCAGCGGCGAAGGGTAGCAGACATAATAAAAGGCGTTTATTGGCGCTTGTTTTGGCAAACAGAAATCCTGCAAAATTTCACATACCCGAAACAAGAGAGCGATAAATGCCCCTTGGTGTGTTTAATTCGTTGTATCCCACAACGATGAACATATCGGCGTGGGCATTCATTGTTTATTCTTGTATGTAGGGTCTTGCAGGAACCTCTGTGTGGAGAATAAGCAAAAAGAGGTTCCACGCTTTTTGTGTATATCTATTAACGGCAGTTAGGAGCCAATTGCCAAAAAATGTAATTAATATGAAACAGTATTTATTAAATGTCATTTGCGTAATGGCTTTAGTATTCGCGGGTTGTGAACCGAATGGTCCTGCATTAAAAAAGGGTATTGGTGTTTTCTCCGTGGGAGATGGTAAGACTGTGACTTTCTCTCCTGGTAACTTGCAATATACCCAATCTACTAACACATGGTCTTTTGCAAAAAATCAGTGGGACTACATTGGTTTAAGTAATGTGACAGGTGGTAGTGATTTTTCTTATGAATATGATAAAGAAGGTACTGCTTTGGGAGATAAGATTGATTTGTTCGAGTGGAGTACAAGTACTTCAAATTATGGTGTAAGTACCTCGGCAGAAATAAATGGTTCTTTTGTTGATTGGGGGACCAATAAGATAGGTAATGATGCCCCTAATACCTGGCGTACATTGACTGCTACTGAGTGGAGACATCTCCGAGTTGGTCGTCCCAATGCGTCTTCTCTCATAGGGGTGGCTCGAGTAAATGGTGTGAATGGTTTAATCTTGTTGCCAGATGATTGGTCTTATCCAGTAGATATTATTTTCAAATCTGGTTTCCAAGAGCGTTATAATGCTGACAATGATTATGCTGTTTACCAAACCTTTGATGCAGCGCAATGGTCTAAACTCGAAGCTGCAGGTGCAGTCTTCCTGCCTGCTGCGGGTAACCGCTGGAGAGGAACGCTTTTGGAAAACGTGCAGGACTACGGCAACTATTGGTCTTCTACTGAGTACGATAGCGACGAGGCGCGCTTCTTCGTATTCGCATCGGATGTAGCGGGCATGGACTATAGCGATGCAGGCGGGTTCAGTGTCCGTCTCGTTAAGGACTTGCAATAAGAACATCCCGATTTTGTTCGAAGCGAAGCCATGACAAATTGGGTGTGATACAACTATATTTTCTGTTGCTCTCCTCGATGGGGAGCAACAGAAATTCGCATTATGAAGGTCTGGAGTGTATCTTTATCCAGAGTGTAAGTGACGATATTTCCGTAATGGTCACTTGCAGTGTGAAAATTAGTAAATCCAACATGTGGCGGAATGGCGGAAACTTCTCCGACATTCCGCCATTTTTGCCATACTGCATAATTAAGAATGGAGTATTGGTTTTCATGGAGAAAACTCTAAGAAATGAATTTCTGCGGACTTTTTGAAGATGTTTGAGAATGGCAGAGAAAGTGTCTGCAGAAAACAATTAAGAATTTTGAATTAATAATTAAGAATGCTGATATCTAACGAATTACGATTTAATTGATTTTTGATATATAAGTGCGCAAACTGCGAAAAGTGCGAATTTGGTATCTAGTTTTTTAGGATAACTTTGCGCACTTTTCGCAGAAATCGCAGTTTGCGCACATAGAAATGTACGGATAGAAGGTTATGGCACTAGCCGTACTAGTGATTCTAGGAGCAACTGGCTGAAGATTCGCATCACGCATATAGGATCAAAGGGTGGTATTAGGATAAGCAAGGGAAATAAATCATATAGTAATCATATACTAATCTTATAGTAATCACATAGTGAAGGTAGCATATGAACCCGTTATGAACCCGTAATTGGTAGTTTAGTGTTTAGTGGCACTCGCTCACGCAGTTCGAAGGAACCCCGATTGATGAGCGACTGTTTAGGGTTTACAAAATAAGCGAGGGATGATCCTCGCTTATTTTGTTGGTTGTATGCAGTAGAATCTTGTCTATGCTTCTTTCCTCTGCTGATTAGTTGTTGGCTTTTTCAGCTTCGAGGGCTTTCTCATAGCAAGCACGGCAGAGTGGCTCATAGCTCTCGGTCTCTCCGAGGAGGACACGCTTGTCGCTGCTAACAGTACGGTGGCTGACATATGCCAAGTCGCCGCAATGCACGCAGATGGCATGGGTCTTATACACATCGTCTGCAATAGCCATCAATGCTGGCATTGGACCGAAAGGTACGCCCTTGAAGTCCATATCCAAGCCCGCACAGATGACACGGATGCCGCGGCGAGCTAGTTCGTTGGCTACTTCTACGATTCCCATATCGAAGAATTGTGCCTCGTCGATGCCGACTACATCTACGTCGTTCGCCATGAGGAGGATGTTTTGACTGCTATCCACGGGAGTGGATTGGATGGCGTTGCGGTCGTGGCTGACCACTTCGGCCTCGCTATAGCGCACATCAATAGCAGGTTTGAAAATTTCTACTTTGAGTTTGGCAAACTGTGCGCGTTTCATACGGCGGATGAGTTCTTCGGTCTTGCCCGAGAACATACTTCCGCAAACGACTTCTATACTGCCTCGACGAAGGCGAGGACCTTTGGTATCTAATTCACTAAACATATCTTTTGGTTGATTTTTTTACGATAAATCTTGCCTATATCCAATATCACATTGCCCATATCCCATAGCCTCAAAGAGGCGTCCTGCCATCTATGATGGCTTAATATCTTGCACCATCATTTGGATGGTAGTATGGTGATTAAATGTGTTTTCGTTGAGTTCATAGCAGATATCCACGGCGTTGCCGTTTTGGATATACTCTGCTATATCAGCGCGCCCGAAGGCGATGCCTGTGATGGCGTTCATGCGATCGGTTACATCTAAACGCAAATGTTCTCTCTCTTTGCCTACCGCGCGGGTATCGCGGTGGTTGATGAGTCGGTGCGACACAAACAGCGGACGTGGATTACCAGGTCCAAAAGGCTCCAAGTGTCGCAATACGTTGTAGAACTGTTTCGTAATATCGCCTAACTGCAGTTCTGCCTCAATCTGCAAAGTAGGTTGCAACTGATCTTCACGTATATGCATTGCCACGTACTGCTCAAAACGCTCGCAAAACTCAGGCAAGTTATCAATATGCATACTCAGTCCTGCTGCGTACTTGTGTCCACCGAAATTGGTTAACAAATCCAGACACGAATCGATAGCGGCATAGATATCAAATCCTCCTACCGAACGAGCGGATCCAGAGATGATACCATCCTCGCCAGCGGTGAGGACAATGGTCGGACGGTAATAGGTTTCGGTCAAACGTGATGCCACAATACCTACTACACCTTTGTGCCAGTTAGGCGAATAGACTACGGTCGAATGGCGTTGAGCAAAGGTAGGGTCGTCTTGCAATTGCTGCAATGCCTCTTTCGTCGTCTCGGTGTCGCAATCGCGACGGTCATCGTTGTGCTGATTGACTTCTTCTGCTTGCTGACGCGCAAAGATGGGGTCATCGGTTAGAAGCAGCTCTACGGCTGCGCGACCTGATTTCATGCGTCCGCATGCATTAATACGTGGACCAATTTTATATACAAGGTCACTAATTGTCAGTTTCTTGGCTTCGATACTCGCTACCTGCATAATGGCTAACAAACCAGTGAAAGGTGCTTGGTTGAGTTGTTGAATGCCAAAGTGCGCCAAGATGCGGTTCTCGCCCGTTATTGGCACAATATCCGAAGCTATGGACATTGCAAGCAACTGCAATAGTGGCAGAAGCCTCTCGCCGGATTGCCTGATAGCCTCATTGCCTTTAGCCTCTATTAAATACCTCTGGGTATATGCTTGAGCTAGTTTAAAACCTACACCGCAACCCGATAGGTCTTTGTATGGGTAAGGACAATCGCTGCGTTTCATGTTGAGTACGGCTACAGCGGCGGGGAGTTCATCACCTGGTGTGTGGTGGTCACAAACAATGACATCAATACCTTTGCTGGATGCATAAGCCACTTTCTCTACCGCCTTGATGCCACAATCAAGGGTAATAATAAGCCCACAACCTTGCTCTGCGGCATAGTCTATACCTTGAGTAGAAACACCGTAACCTTCGGTGTAACGGTCAGGGATATAATAATCTATTATGTCTTGGCTCTTGGTTCCTTGCTCTTGGATCACCTTATCCAAAAACCGATACATTAGTGCCACAGCAGTAGTGCCGTCCACATCATAGTCGCCGTAGATGAGTATCTTCTCGCCTTTGGTAATGGCCTGGTGCAGACGCTCTACGGCTTTGTCCATATCCTTCATAAGGAATGGATCGTGCAGTTTATCCAACGATGGACGCACAAAAGCACGCGCCTCCTCTGCCGTTTGTATGCCACGAACCACCAACATACGTGCCGCAGCGGAACTGATACCCAGTTCGCGCTCCAACTGCTGTTGCGTCTCTTGCTCCACAGCCGTCAAACATCGTATGTTCCAATTGTAAGTCATTTGAGAATGATACGCTCTTTTTCAATTTTGCGGCAAAAGTACAAAAAAAAATGCAGAAATGCAAATAAAAAAGCAGAAAGTTTCCTTTCTGCTAGTTTTTCAATAGAATTCTTTATTTATTGCAGTGTAAAATTGTCTACATCTTTCCAGAGCGGTAGTGCTTCGCGGAAGTGGTGGAGTTTGGCGATATCAAACTCTGCAATCTTGGTACCTTCTTCGTCATCAGCAAAAGATACGATAGGCTGCAAGCGGGTGTCGTATGCCACAGAGTGGCCGTTATAGTGCAAGCCCATACCATCATCCCCCACACAGTTGACAGCCGCAATATAGCATTGGTTTTCCGTGGCTCGAGCAGCGATGAGCGCATCCCAATACTGAATGCGGATGTCAGGCCAGTTAGCAACTACAAGGAGGATGTCGTAATCATAACCGCTGCGGTTGCGCGCCCAAACTGGGAAACGCAAGTCATAACAAACGAGTAACTGTATTTTTACTCCTTTATATTCAAAGGTATTGCGCTCATTCGCCTGTTCAAAAAACTTGTCCTCGCCGCCATGAGCATACAAGTGGCGTTTATCTTGTATCTGCACCTCGCCATGTGGTACTACCATGAAGCCGCGGTTAACTAACTTAGGTAGTAGTCGCGCTAGACCTTTGCGGCGATTGCCGACGCAGATAAACGAGCCAACGATGGCTATTTCGTACTGGTCAGCCAGACGTTGGAGAGTTGTCATGATCTCCCCATCCATATTTTCTGCCAGTTCAGGATGATCGGTACAAAACCCTGTAGCAAACATCTCAGGCAGTACCGCCACATCGGCTTTGCCAGCCAATGCAGCGATACGTTCTTCTGTCATGCGCAGATTCGTTTTCTTATCTGCCCACGCTATAGGGTATTGCAAGAGTGCTATTTTCATTTCTTCTTTGCAGACTCACCAGCAGGTTTACCTATGGCTTCGCGCATGGTAGTGTCTGCTTGGATATTCTGCATGCGGTAGTAGTCCATGATGCCGAGGTTGCCATTGCGGAATGCCTCTGCCATAGCTTGTGGCACAAGTGCTTCTGCCTCAATCACTTTTGCCTTTGCCTCTTGTGCCTTAGCCTTCATCTCTTGCTCAGTGGCAATGGCCATAGCACGACGCTCCTCTGCCTTCGCTTGAGCGATGTTCTTATCCGCCTCGGCTTGATCCATTTGGAGTTGTGCACCGATGTTTTTTCCTACATCAATATCAGCAATATCAATACTCAAAATCTCAAACGCAGTACCAGCATCCAAACCCTTGCTAAGCACCAATTTAGAGATGCTATCTGGATTTTCCAACACCATCTTGTGGCTGTCTGAAGAACCAATCGAACTAACTATACCTTCGCCTACACGAGCCAAGATAGTATCTTCTCCAGCACCACCGACCAATTGCTTGATGTTTGCACGCACGGTCACACGGGCTTTAGCGATGAGCTGAATACCGTCCTTTGCCACAGCAGTCACAGGAGGAGTATCAATCACGCGAGGGTTCACCGACATTTGTACTGCCTCAAACACGTCACGACCAGCGAGGTCAATAGCTGTGGCCATCTGGAATGTCAATGCCATATTCGCTTTGCTTGCGCTCACAAGGGCATGTACCACGCGCTCGATATGTCCACCTGCTAGGAAGTGCGCCTCCAGTCCGTCGCGCTTCACATCGGTAAGACCGGCTTTATGTGCCTCGATGAGGCAGTTGACAATGCGTGTAGGTGGTACCTTACGAATACGCATCAAGAATAGTTGAATCAATGACACATGTACACCGCTCACTACTGCGTTGATCCACAGCATGAAAGGCACATAGTAGAAGAAAATAATCACGAGGATGGCCAATATCGCCAGACCTACGATTTGAAGAATACCAAAAGTTTCCATATTGTAGTAGTTTAAAGATTATAGTTTAAAGTTTAAAGGCAGGGTTATTTTTGTAACTCTTCCATGTGCTTGCCTGCGGATGGCATATCCACACCTCCTTCGATCTTGGTTTCCAATGCCATCTTGTTCATCGCTTTGCTTTTGATAAATACCCAAATGGCAATTGCGCAAAGCACTACGCATGCAGCCAAAGTGACATGACCCGCCCATGCCCAAAGAACAGCGAGTTTGAGATAAGCAATCACAACGGCTGCGACCAAACTGGCAAGTCCAAAGATACCAGCAATACCAAAACCGGGCAAGAGAAACATCTCTGCCAATAAAAGTCCAACACCAAAAAGGACTAGAATAATTGTTAAAATGAGATATGTCATGGCTTTCTAAGTTTTATGGCGACAAAGGTACAAAAAAAAAAGTATATATGCAAACAATTGTCATAAAATAAAAAACTTTACTTTAATAAGTAACGAGATTTTGCTCAAAAATAAATTTGCACCATTCAATTTTTTGTTGTACCTTTGCGACCGTTTTCGAAAAATTGAGGTGAAATACACCTTATATATATTAGAGAAATGAGCAAGAATTTAATGATAGTTGAGTCTCCTACCAAGGCGGATAAGTTTCGTAAATACCTTGGCAAGGATTTTCGTGTGATGGCCTCAAAGGGTCACATCCGAGATATAGAGGGCGTTGGTAAGAATAGTATGGGTATTGACTTTAGCAACAACTATGCTCCTAACTATGTGATAGAAGCTAGTAAAGTGCAACTAGTTGAATCGCTCCGCCAAGAAGCTCTTAAGGCTGACAAAGTCTGGTTTGCTAGCGACCCCGACCGTGAGGGAGAGGCTATTGCGTGGCATATTCAGGAAGTCTTGCAAATTCCTGAAGAAAAGACTTGTCGAATTACTTTTAATGATACTACCGAGGAGGCTGTACTTGAGGCTATCAAGCATCCTCGTCAGATAGATAAGAATCTGGTTTGTGCGCAGCAAGCGCGTCGTGTGATAGATCGCATTGTGGGTTTTGAACTATCTCCTGTACTTTGGAAGAAGGTCATTACTGGCCTTAGCGCTGGGCGTGTACAATCGGTGGTCGTGCGACTGATTGTGGAGCGAGAGCGAGAGATAGAGGAGTTTGTGCCTACTGCCTCCTATCGCCTTACCGCAGAGTTTGTTGGGAAAAATAATGATGGAGAGAATGCAACTTTTAAGACTGAACTCAATCATCGCTTTGCAACGAAAGAGGAGGCTCTGAGTTTTCTCGAACTATGCAAGGATGCAACCTTCACACTCACTTCGGTTACACATAAACAGGGATTCCGTTCGCCTGCACCGCCTTTCATCACATCTACTCTCCAGCAAGAAGCAGTGAGAAAATTGCACTTCTCGGTATCTAAAACTATGCGACTTGCGCAGTCGCTCTACGAGGCTGGACATATTACATACATGCGTACTGACTCTGTGAATCTCAGTTCCTTGGCTATCAATGCTACTAAGGCTACTGTCTTAGCTCAGTATGGCGAAGAGTATCATAAGGCACGCCAATACAAGAATAAGTCCAAGAATGCGCAGGAGGCGCACGAGGCTATTCGACCTACTTATATGAACAAGGAGACGGCTGGAGCAAACCAAGATGAACGCCGATTGTATGACTTGATCCGCAAACGCACATTGGCATCTCAAATGGCTGAGGTCCAGACAGATACAACGCGTGTTGAAGTAGCGATGAGCAACTCGCCACTCCTCTGGACGGCTACTCATGAGGTAATCACTTTTGATGGATTTATGCGAGCATATACCCAAGCAGCAGATGAGGAACTCACCGCCAATAATCAAGCTGCAATTGCGCTGCTCCAGGAGAATGTCAATTGTCAATTGTCCTCTGTCAACGCCCAAGAGACCTTCACCAAGGCACCTGCGCGTTACAACGAAGGCTCGCTAGTGGGGAAAATGGAGGAACTTGAGATTGGTCGTCCTTCTACCTTGAATACTGTGGTGGAGACTATCCAAACCCGCAAGTATGTTGAGAAAGGCTCAGTAGAAGGTGTGAAACGCTCCTACAATATCCTTACTCTTGCCAACGGAAAGATTACCGATAAGACCAAAACCGAAACGGTTGGAGCTGATTTGGGTAAACTGCTACCTACCGACCTTGGTCGTATTGCCAACGATTTCCTTGTGGAGCAGTTCCCCGCTATCTTGAGCTATGATTTCACTGCCCATTCGGAGGAAAGTTTTGATGCGATTGCCATGGGTGAAGCAGATTGGGTGAAGACTGTCGACGACTTCTACACCACCTTCCACCCGCTTATCAAGCAAGTCCCTTCAGGCAAGATGGCAGCCCGCCTCATTGGCAAACATCCACAGACCGGCGAACCTGTCTTGGCGCGCATCACCAAGAATGGCCCTTGTGTGCAATTGGGAGATAGCGAAACCGAGAAGCCAAAGTTCGCTTCTATGCAAAAAGGACAGAGCATCTTCACCATAACCTTAGACGATGCGTTAGCCTTGTTTGCGAATGCCCTACCTCGCACTTTGGGTCAATGGCAGGGAGAAGATGTCATTATTGGCGAGGGGAAATACGGACCATATATCCGACATGCTAGTGGCTTCACTAGTCTCCCAAAAACGGCTGACCCTTATGCAATCACTCTTGATGAGGCCATTGAGGTGCTAGAGCAGAAGAAGCAAGCCGAGTTGCCTATTTATGACTTTGGGGATGTTCAAGTGCTTAACGGGCAGTATGGCGTCTATATCAAAACGCCGCAAGGTAACTATCGAATCGCACGCTCTGTGAACATGCAGACCCTTACTGAGCAGCAATGCCGACAAATCATTGCTTCTTCCGAACCAGCAGGGAAAACCAGACGCAAGTTTACGAAAAAATAACCCAAATGTTAATCCACACATGAAAAAACACCTACTAATATTCGCTTTTTTGTTTGCAGTTTGTTGTCTTTCTGCTCAAAATACAGTTGTGATTTCTAAAAAAGCGCTTAAGGTGTATGTGGTTAATAATCAGTCTGATACGATATGCACTTTTAGGTGTGCTTGTGGAAAAAACAAAGGAAACAAACGCTACAATGGAGATTGTCGCACTCCAGAAGGGAGCTTCCGTGTAGCGTCCATTGAGAATTCCAAGTATTGGAGGACCAAGGGAGGTGCGCGTAATGTCTATGGCCCTTATTTCATCCGTTTGAAAGTACCTAAATGGAAAGGGATTGGTATTCATGGAACCAATGCCCCCAAGACGATTGGCACTAGGTGTACCAAGGGTTGTATTCGCTTGAGAAACAAAGATATCGTCCAACTTGTACAGTATGTTGATGTCGGGACCAAGGTACACATCACGAGCGACTATTCCCATCATTAGTCGACAAATATCCCCTTTATTATGCAAAAAATGCTTTTTTTTCTAAAAAAATTTGCATGTTTCTAGATTTTTAAGTAACTTTGCGGCCAATTTGAACAATTCGGCGAGAATATTTTGAAATTAAATACAATAAACTATTATCTTTAAATCATTAAAAGTTATGAAAAAAATTGCACTAATTGTTCTGTCAGCAGTGATTCTGTTTGCAGCACCATCGTGTAAAAAACAACAATGCAAGTTGGTTAAGCATGTTGTGTCTGAAGAGTATGTTTACGCTGACCCATGTGGCGACGCAGACATCAAGGTAGATCTCAAGGCTGACAAAGCAAAGAAGGAGGCTAAACTTCCTACTTTGTGGAGATGCCAAGCTAAATATTTGGTTAAGGGCTTGTTGAAAGACGAGAAAATTATCAAAACACCACGCGTAGTGCCTTTGACTGTTGGCTACTACGAGTGCAATGAGGCTTGCAAACGTGAACTCCTTTACAAGGCACAAGTAAATGGCTTGATTGATGCGGACTATACCGACATCGTTAATCATGACAATTTGCTTACCTATTGGGTAGAGGCTGCTCTTACTCCTAAGGGTAAAGCTTTGATTATTGAGGATGAGACTCCTATCTTCCCAGAGGATACTATTACTGAGTGGGGCGTGCTCTTCCCTGAGTCTGGCAAAAACAAATATGGCGAATATACTTGCGATTCTGTTAACCTCTCTTGCGATGTTACTGAGCTTATCCAAAAGTTCTATCGCACATATATCGCTAACAAGAACGAGGCTATCCTTGCTTTTGGTACCAATGACCTCATCGCTGCACAAGAGCGTATCCTCAAGGCTAAGGAACTCGGCGTTAGAAAACGCGTAATTGATCCTTTTACTCGCAACTATAATTTTGATCTTGCTGATGTAGAGGCACTGGCTATCTACAAATGGACATGCTATGTTGATCTATACGTAGTTCGTATCGATGGCCAACAATTCTGCATCGTTGTTAAAGATCAAGATGGTGTGAAGAAAATCGACGACGTAGCACTCAATACTCCTGCTATGCTCAATATCGACAATACTATGCGTTATTTCGCACTCAACATCACAGCTCGCGAGTTGCACGATGCACAAAAGTATGCGGACATCAACCCTTCTCGCCCAGATCAAGTGGCTCCTGTAGCGCCTTCTGTGAAGAACGCTCCTGCTACTCCTCTCTTGTTTGACGAGTACGCTCCTGTATTGATGCCAGGTATCGAGAAAGTGGTTCGTCCAACTACTATCCCTTATGATTTGGCTGTTGCTTCTCAATATGCAGAGTCATTCAACCTCCTTGCCTTCGATAAGAAGTTTGCTAAGATGGGTAAACTCAAAACCGTTAAGGGTGCTGCTGTTCCTACCAAGAAGGCTAACATCGTGATCAAGACTGTGAAGGTTTCTCCTCTTGGTCGTATCTGCTACAAGGCTGTTGAAGGCGCTACTGAGGAGTATGTAGCATTCTTCCAATACCTTGACGAAGAGTGGATGTGCGTTGGTATCCGCGAGGCTAAAGAAGTGAAGGTGGAGATCGTTGAGCCATTCGTGATCGCACCACGAGCTACTCAAGCTACAGAAATCGTTCCTAGTGTAACTGAGCAATTGAACGATGTTCAACACTGCGAATGCGCTGTTAAGTAATTAGTACACAATATACTTACCCGAAAAGCATCCTCCCTTGTGAGGATGCTTTTTTATCCCTTCGCCTTTACACCCTACACTCTACACTCTACACCCTAACTAAGTTAGTGATTAGTTAGTTATTAGTTAGTGATTAGTTAGTGATTCGTGTAGGGTGACGTTAGCGTAAGGGTGGTAGTTGTGCAATGTACAAACGACAAAATGTCTAATTCTCTCATATATGAGAGAAAAAAATGTTCAAAAAATTGCAGTATTTAAGAAAAAGTGCTAACTTTGCACCCAAATTCGCAAAAAATAAGGTATAACATTTGTTTGATGAATAATAATTTCCAAATATCCAGTACCTCTGATGCTCTCACTACTCCTGTGGGCTTGCAGGGTTTTGATTCGTACTCTGTGAAACGGACTACATCGTTTAGTTCAATTCACAAGGAGGTTTCGCATTCGCTTTTTAACGAGCCAACGCTTGTCTCCTCTCCTTCATCCACTTTTACATCGCGTAGGAATTCGGATCGCGAAGACCAATTGGATGATACCCATACCGCTACTGGTCAAGAGAAACCAGGTTCGCCTGTGGGCGATATGCTGTTGCCAATGTTGGTGATGGCGTTGGTGTATGTTGTAGTTAAACTTTTCCGTAACCGTAAAACAACTCAAGTACTATGAAACGACTCGTACTGATTATTTCCGCTATATTTTCGCTTGCCGGTATTCAAGCGCAAGCCTATCTTCAAAATGGAGACGTGGTGTCTATTAGTTTTATTGCCAATAATCTTCACTATTATCTTGAAGCAAGTGGTAATGGTATCTTGACCAAGACCTATCCTACGGACGACTGTTTGTGGGAGTTGGGCATCACCCAAAATGGTCAATACACGCTAAAAGATTTGACCACTGGACGCTATTTGAGTTGGAAATTTACTGACCCAAGTAACTCGCAAATGTTGCTTGTGAATACGGACAACCCATCTGCTTTTTCGTTTGAAAACAAGAATAGTGTTCAGGATAATTACATGCACGGATATTTGTATTATTCCGAATATTATGCACCATGGTGGAATACCGTAGCTATGTATATTGACGGCGAATGGGGTGGTAGTGGACCTTATTTTACTACCCACAGCTGGCATAACTACGAACTCTATATCGAGAAATGGGAACAAAAAGGTGCGGGCAGTCCAACTGGACACTTCAATCCGTCTAAGATAGAGTTTAGTTATGTTGGCGACCAAGAGGGAGATGCAGAAACAGATGATGACTCTCGCGATGTTGAGTTTATGATCGAGGCGACTACCGAGTCATACTATCAATGCGTCAATCGCCCTGAGGAGGCATTGCTTCGCCATAGCACTGGTAATGTGGACGGTAGCCAAATCAAGATCGAGAAAATTTATTGGGAGAGTACTCGTGATAGCAAAGGCAAGTTCTCTAATCTTGATGTCAGCAAGTATGTTGCACATCAAGATGCGAACCGTATATTGATGACCTTAAGCGATCCAATCACACAAAGCGATGGCAAATGGCAATTCACCATTACTCCCGAGGGCGCTAGCCCAATGGGCTTGATGGATATGTTGGGCTCCTCAAGGCGTTGGATTGACTATGCCGACAATGTAGTGGTAGAATTCACCTACGGCAATAGTTCTGAGCTACAAACGGCACAGATGCGCGTGGTGCGCAAGTCCTACCACGAGGAGCAATTGCCAGCCCTTACCTTCTCTATTAACCCTGTGACCTATACTTTTTCGAAAGAAGAAGAAACCAAGCAGTTTGATGTTGAGCTGATTCACCAACACGGTACGGTAATCTACAATGTGGATAACCAAGCAATAAAAACCGAATATACTTACGATTCCGTACATGTGAATTTAAGAGATTTTGACAAGAAATTCACAGCTGAAGAATGGGAAAAGACATACCGATTCCACTCCAATCCTGCCGACCCATCCAATCATTGGTTAACGGTGGATGACGATGAATTTCAAAAGGAAGGTAATCTTTACATTACAGCATCTGCAAACAATACAGGCCAGAAGCGCTCTGACACACTTATTGTAACATTGAATAAGACAAAAGGCGAGCACCAACATGCCGAGAGTTTCAAGATTCCGCTTAGTCAACGAGGACAAGTAGGCGGTATCCAACTTCTAGCTAACATAGGACAAGGTAATACGGCGTTAGGTACCAGCCCTCATCACGCTAGAGAGGAGCAACAAGTTCACACAGCAGAGCGCACCATCTACTACTTGCCTAATCAAGAAATTGAACTCCGTTTGCCAGAGTCTGGTTATTCGGGTTATATGCGTTGGTATGACTACGAGACCAATGGCGATCCATACTACAATGAGAACCCAGTGGATTCTACCGATTGGATTCGTTCACCACGAGCAGCCAACGGAAATGCTTTCTCAGCGATAAACACCCCACGCAATGCGTTAGAGGCAACGATTCGACAAGAAGGTGTTTCTCTCGGACTATATGCCATCAACAAAGCTAGCGGAGGTGGTGTATTGGACGAGGGCAACCCTAGCAACCCTGCACCTATATTAAAAGGTTGGAACTACACTTCTGCGGAAGAAGCCAATCACATTATGGCGTGCGATGTGAGTGCATATACGGATTATGATATCAAGTACAACGAAACCAATACCACTCGTATTGATGCGATTACTGAGCCAACCCTCTCTTATCGTCAACTCTTCCACCTCCGTCCCGCTAGCGAGATGGCAGATAAGTTGGCTTCCTTGGGAGATAATGAGTATTTGGAAGAGTACCAGTATATTGCTCCAGCAGGTAAGCAGATTCTGCTATCTACCGAGTTCCGCCATAGCAAAGTGCGCTCCCACGAGTCGGAGTTGTGTTATTTCTATTGGGATAGTGAGAGTAATCTAGCCCGCGTGAATGGCAATGTGACTTGGAAAAAAGATGGTGCTACTCATTCACCAAGGTATATCGCCGAGTTGGACTACCTGATTGTGCGTAGCGAAGTGCCAGATACGGTGACGTACACCCTGACCGTAAACGGTACAGGTCAGCGCATTGCTCGATTTGTGGTGGCATTTGTGGATGTTGAGAAATATGGTCCTACCAACAAGACTATTATCACCAAACAGAGAATCACCAATGAGTTTGAGATACGCAGGTTGATTGATTTTAATTACTCTGCTGAGGATTATCCTCGCCAGACTATGCACGACGGTTCGATCCATCTGGATAAACATCTGGGTTGGCAAGAGAGCACCTATGGATATGTATATCCTGCGGGCGAATTAGCTACCCAATTCAAGCGTGGTGCAGATCAAGGTGCATTCCCATTCTATGGCGAATATAGTTTGGTCAACGAGGTGAAAAAGGATTGGGCGCGTGCTGAGCAATTAGGCGGCAAGGACAAAGGTTTTGCGATATATGTGGATGGTACTATGGAGCCAGGATTGGTGGCAAGTATCACAGCCAATGCCAATATATGCGAGGGACAAACGATGTATTGCTCCGCATGGTTCTGTAACCCAGCACCCGCCAATTGGTCGGGCGAGGGCAACCCAATCTTCCGCTGTAATATTGAAGGTTTGTTGGGTGGAGAATGGAAGAATGTGGCTACCTATTTCGTAGGTGAGCTGTTGAAAGGTACGGGCTGGCAACAAGTGGTGTTCCCTATCCAATCGCAAGAAAGTTACGATGAAATCCGTGTGTCAATCTATAACTTTGCGACCACCAACCAGGGTAACGACTTCATGGTGGACGACATCTGTTTGTATGTGTCCCAACTACCTATCGCCGCATACCAAGGCGAGATGGCGTGCCGAACAGTGGAAGGAGGTGAAACTAGTGCGGCGGCTGTATTGCGTATTGATTATAGCAATATCAATGCGGGAGATGATGGATATATGTACTATCAAATCTACAACGAGTCATGGGATGCAAATAACGATCAAATAGCAGATGGTGCTCCTGTTCGTCTCACAGAAGAGGCTGCCTATTACCACGAATCGCATACGTCTTCAGGAACCCCAGACCATGGTCATGATAATCAGGAACAAAATGATTTCGGTTCGGTACATATACCTACGGTCAACTTCGATCCAAGACATTACAACGACAGCTTGCTCAAAATAGACAAGAATAGGACAGATACGCTTCGTCTCTACACGTCTGTATCTGCGTTCTTGGATGATTTGGTGTTGAAGAACGAGAAGCATGGTAAGGCATATATTAAGACCGATAATAGTGGTGTGACAAAATGGTTGCTCTATGTGGCGCATATTATTCTCAATACCGACGATGTAAATGAGGCTTGTTCCAAACTCTTTGATGAACATGATTATGTGATGCGCATGGCATATACCCCAGAGGAGTTAGACGAAGCTAACTGTAACCTCACCACGCCATTGCACGCTACGCAGCAGACCGTCTTCCGACTCCGTAACTCCAATCAGGAGACTATCCTGCACTCTGCCTCTGATGGAGAGAAGCAGACTGCTCATCAGGGATCGGAGAAAGATATTCATTCCTATTCAGAAGGAAACTGCCCAAATGACCTGTATTCCCTTACTGCTACTGTGGTTAATCACTTGGCTATCAACGGAGTGGGTACTACTACGGAATATGTGTCAGCACCTATCTTCTCGGATTGGCTAATTGGCGATCCAGCGGGTGATATACTATCCCAAAAAGCACCTGTTAAAACAGGGGATATGACCGAAGAGCAATATCAGGCGGCATTGAGCGAGTACAACCAAAAGGTACAAGCTGCTGTTGCGGGATTTAAAAAGATGTATGGCTATACCCACGACGAAGTGACCACAGCTATCATGTACGATATGCGTCGCTTTGTGACGGACGACCCTAATAGTCCTGAATATAACCCTAACCACCAAGCAAAGAGCTTTGAAGAATTGCAATATGATAAGTTTTTGTCGTTTGAAAATTACACCATCATCAAGCACCTTTGCGACAGCGGTTGGTTGCAACTCTATGATACCACCGCACACTTCTACCTGGGTTCACGCCTAGATAAAGACGGCAATCATATCGGCGACACCGTGCGCTACTGGTGTTTCCCTATCGCAGAAACAGCCAAAACAATCTTGGAGGTAGGTGACGTAGATACGGAAGTTACGCTCAAAGACTGTAACGAGCCACACCGCGTGATGGTATCGGCTACAGGTAGCGAGTATTACTACAATATCGCACCTATCCGATTTGCCAACAAAGCACCTCAGCAGAGTGTACAACTGCCTACGCTGAAGGTGTTGGAGGGTAGTACAACCATCACCTTCCTAGTTACCGAATTGGGTAGTGGAATTAAGACGGCAGGACAAAATGGTACAACCATCACGCTTAATTTGGCGGATGCAACCTATATCAACCTCGAGACGGGCAATATATATCAAACAACACCAGAATTATTAGTGGCTGGCAATGAATATACCATCCGTCTAGAATTGGTAAACGAGCAGACTGGCGATCCATCACCTGTATCGGGTAGCTGCCGCTATGGTTATGTGTTCCTCAATCTGCAAATCGTGCCTAAAAACCTGGTATGGTCGCCTTCAGGTAACTCCTTCAACGGCTGGGGCAAAGACGAGAACTGGAAAGGATGGGTGGATAAAAATCACGACAATGTAATCGACAAGACCAACGATCCTGCTACCAACGAACTCGTAGAAGGTTATGTGCCTATGGAGGGCGCAGATGTCATTATTCCTAAATTGGATAACGCGCTGCTCTATCCATATATCGTACCAGAGCATACGCATAGTCACTATCCAATGACGATCAATGCGGATCCTCACCATTGCAACCAAATCTACTTTGCTCCTGGTGCAAAAATCCACAACCAACATCTGTTGCATTATGAAAAGGCCTTCGTGGATATGCAAATCACGGCTGGAAAATGGAATATGATGTCGGCACCGCTGAAAAAGATGGTTTCGGGCGATATGTTTATTCCGCATACTGGAAAATATAATGAGGGAGGTGCGGGTCTGCCCGAGCCTAATCCATTCGAGGTGAATGAATTCCAGGGTCTTCGCCATAGAGATGCTGCCTATTTATTCTATCAGCATTTCTACAACCAAACGGTTTATAGCCACTACGAAGATGGTGGTACGACCTCTGCGGCTAGCATTGGTTTTGAGGAGTCCAACTCGCTCTCTCAACCTCTGCAAGCAGGTGGCGGATATAGCCTTTATGGCGTTGGAATGGAGGGCAAAGAGACGCTGACCATCCGTCTGCCAAAACCAGATGAGGAGTACTATTATTATACATCAACAGGCGAACAATCCACGAATAAGACAAGTGTAGATCGTGGAGAGCACAACGAGTCGCACCGATTGGCGTTTGATGCGCCTCATGATGCTGTTCACGAAGATCAAAAGATGGAGATTCAGCTCACCAATCATACTGCCACGGATCGCTTCTTGTTTGGTAACCCCACCATGGCGTATATCGACATGAAGCTCTTCCTAAAAACCAATAGTGGTGTGTTGAATCCTGTTTTTCATCGTATTGAAGGTAGTGTTTGGACTGCTTCTACCGAGCTATCTATGCACGAGGATCGCTACTTGGCGCCTATGACCTCTGTCTTGTTGGAGACTAAAGACAAAAAAGCACTACCGGAGATCACTGTCACCCTCTCCGTGGATCATCTTACGCTCAATAATACGGTTGATTTCTTTGCCGAGGAGCCTGAAAACGCCCCTCGTCGCCGTATTGCCTCATCGCCCGATAATCAAACATCTGAGCTGCTCACCATCTACGCCTTTACGCCTAAGGGTACGGCGCGCACCGTGTTGGCTACCAACCCTGCTGCGAGCGACTATTTCGTGCAAGGCGAAGATGCGCTATTCGTATCATCGGGTATAGAGAATAACACCAGCGTTAAGTCGCCACTGAATATGTACACCGTGGCAGAGCAAGTGCCTATGATGGCAGATGTGCGTCAGGGTATCAGCCAAATACCGCTGGCTATCCTCGCCGATACTAAGGCGCATGCTGACTATATGCAGCTGGCGTTCTATTATACTCCTAACTGGACACGCGAGTGCTATCTGGTGGATAGCCATACAGGGCAAAAGATTCGTATCATGAATGGTCTTATCCTCTCCGTGGAGATGCCTCTCAACCACGAACAGCGCTATTTTATTGAAGGTCCTGACGAGTACATTGGCAGCAATGATAACCAAGGGGGTGGGGTAACAACATCTACCTCGACCCTTACCCCGATGGACAAACTGTCACTAAATGCGTTTTCGGTTAATTCTGGCGAACTCGTTGTGACAGCATCTTCGCTCATGCGTGAGGTCAAGATCTATGATATGACTGGCCGATTGATTGCAGATAAGGTGTTGGATCTATTCCACAATACTACCTCTCTAGCTGCTCCATCCGGTATATGCATCGTCGAGGCCATCCTGCGAGACGGCACAGCGCTGCATACCCAGACTATTGTTCGATAATTATCATATCTACCAATGACAAACGCACTTCTAGCCAAGCATCCGGAAGAAGTGCGTTTGTTTTTTATTTGCTTTTGGGAAGGCATATAAGCCCATTCCGTTTGTAGTTTAAACAAAGAGGGCTACAAATGTAGCCCTCTTTTGTCGAGAAGAGGCGACTCGAACGCCCGACCCCCACGTCCCGAACGTGGTGCGCTACCAACTGCGCTACTTCTCGCATATCTTTTGCAAAGGTACTGCTTTTTTCTTATTCTACCAAATCTTTCTGTATAAAATCACTTTTTACGCGCGCACGCGCGTACATATAATATTACGCACGCACGCGCACACATCTAAATAGTAGCGCTTTTAGCACTTCCTCTATACAGTAGACTCCTTAGTGCCTTCTCCCTAAATAATAGCGCTAAAAACGTACTGTTGATTATCAGGTACTTATGAGAAAAATGATGTTTTTTAGCAATTTTTTGGCCTAAAAATTTGGTCAATTCGTAAAAAAGCAGTACCTTTGCACCCGATTTGCGCCTGAAGCGAGTGAGTTTCTGAAAAGGCCGAAAATCACATTGAAAATCGTAATGCTGAAAATCAGCCACTTACGAAGAAAATGATAAAAAAGTGCAAAAAAGTTGCTTAAAAATTTGGTCGGTCCAAAAAAAAGCAGTACCTTTGCAGCCGATTTCGCGATAAACGAAAAGTGAAGCGCAAAATCACAGTGATCTTTGAGAGATTGAAGCAATAATGTAGTACAAGAGAGCAGTAATGCTCAATTGGGAAACTGAAAACGTGTAATACGATTTTATTATACGGTTCCCGTTAATAAGTACACAATAGATTAGGTTATTCTGAGCTAAACAAACAAATTTATTTTACAACGAAGAGTTTGATCCTGGCTCAGGATGAACGCTAGCGACAGGCCTAACACATGCAAGTCGAGGGGCAGCATGAAAGTAGCTTGCTACTTTTGATGGCGACCGGCGCACGGGTGCGTAACAGGTGTGCAATCTGTCCATAATCGGGGAATAGCCCAGCGAAAGTTGGATTAATGCTCCATGTGAGCCGAGGAGGCATCTCTTTGGTTTGAAACGCAAGGATTATGGGTGAGCACGCTTCTGATTAGGTAGTTGGTGAGGTAACGGCTCACCAAGCCGACGATCAGTAGGGGTTCTGAGAGGAAGGTCCCCCACATTGGAACTGAGACACGGTCCAAACTCCTACGGGAGGCAGCA
>JAZSGL010000105.1:0-3372 GCA_045532735.1 Paludibacteraceae bacterium
CCTTACCTCCTACAACGGTCAGGCAATCGAATATGATGCTCAGGGCAACCCGATTTCTTACCTCGGTCATACACTGACTTGGGAGATGGGACGTCAGCTTAAGAAGTTCGACAACATCGAATACACCTACAATGCAAACGGTATCAGAACCAGCAAGACAGTTGGTGGCGTAAAGCACACCTTCACTCTTGACGGAACCAAGATCCTTCGTGAGACTTGGGGAGATAATGCCATTGTTCCTCTCTACGATAACGAGGATGGCGTTTGCGGTATTCTCTACAATAACGTTCCCTACTACTTCATCAAGAATCTTCAGGGTGATGTAATTGCTATCGTTGACAAGGATGCTCAGACAGTTGCAAGATATTCTTACGATGCTTGGGGCGTATGCTCTGTTGCGCAGGATTCTGTTGGTATCTCAACCATTAACCCCTTCAGATACCGTGGCTACTACTACGATGAAGAGATTGGATTGTATTATCTCCAGAGTAGATATTACGACGCGAATGTTGGAAGATTTGTAAATGCTGATGACGTCACCTACATAAAATCGTTTGAGAAAGCAATATTGCATTGTTTATATGTCTATTGTGAAAATGATTCTATAAACAAGACAGATGCGTCGGGATTTGCTTCGTTGAGAGTCGTCGGTTATGGATTACAGATAGAAATGTCTGTTGGCTGGGTTACTTTTGGAGTAGAACTCGTCTGGTATATTGTATCCTCTATTAGACAAGGTAGGGCATGGTATATCCCTTATGTTTACCTATATGGCGGTGGTGGATTGAGCAGTGACTTGACCAGTATGATAGCTAAAATCACTAAAAATCCCAATCTTCTATTTAACCCAAAGAAAATCACCAAAGCAAGTGCATCAATTTCTATTTTTGCAATCTTTGGTTACACAGGAAAATTCAACACTCCAAAAGATTACGAAGGGTGGTTTTCTGGCGCATCTGCTACGATTTGGAATGCTAAAGCATATACTGCTTGGTGTGGCACTTGTTTCGTCGTAGGTGTCGGAGTGAGCACATCGAAATTTTCTGCATCTGCAGGAGCTACTTATTATAAACTAAGTTCAAGCATTTATAAGAGCATGTCCAATGTATATGATAGCGTAGCCAAGAAAGGAAAAACCATAAAAAAGAAATGAGGGTAAACAAATGACACATATCATTAAATGGGGATTGGTTAACACGCTTTGCATAGTTAATGTTGTATCTATTTTACTTGTCGTTAATCATTGGCTTTCATTAAATCCGATGATTTTTAAAGTCTTAATTTTTGCACTTGTAATAATGGGAATTGTGTCCACTGTATTATTGTCAGCGATCCCAAATAGCATCCTTATATACGAAAAGATTATTAATATTCTTTATTATGCATCATTTGCTCTTTTTGGTATATGCTTGATATCTGCTATCGCTAACATCTCACGATTTGGACTTGAACGAGGTACTACACTATACGACAGCTACTCACTTCCCGCCATTTTTCCCGTTATTTCTGGTATGGTGTTGTATTTCTTAAAAAAATAAAGCGTAACAACTGATATCCCATACTTTTCACGCTTTTTTCGGCACTTCTTTTTGAAGTGCCGTTTTTATTCCCATTGAGGAAACCGACGCTCGCGGTCACAAGACCACCTACGCGGTTGACGGCGATACCTCCCGTAACGAGGAAGTAACCGACAGACTTGGCAACAAGACTGCCTACGAGTATGATGACTCCGGCAGAACCACTAAGGTCACCAGCAAGAAGGCAGACGGAACCGAGCTTGCGCATGTCTCCTACGCTTACGACACCTTCGATAATATGACCGAGATCGTTCGCGGCGACGGTATGAAGTATGCTCTTGCATACAATGAGTTCCACAACCTTGAATCCATCGGAATCGAGGGTAAGAACGAAGCTCTAATCAAGTACGCATACAAGAACGGCAACGGACGTCTCAAGCAGATGACCTACGCAAACGGTCACACGATGAAAGCGGTTTACAACTCCATCGGTCAGATGGTCGCTGAAAAGTGGTTTGAGTCCGAGGCTGCGGCAGCTTCTTCGACTGCAACTCCCATTGCACACTATAAATATGTCTACGATGGCGACGGAAACATCGTCCGCTCTATTGACATTTCGGGCAAAAAGGAGTATAATTATGAGTATGAGGAAGGCAGAATTGTCCGTGCAACAGAGGCAGATATCGAGCTCTCCGGCGAGATCGTAACCTCCAAGGTTATCGTCAATACCGTTAAGTATTACTACGATACCGAGGGTAAGATGACCAAGAAGGTGATCACCCCCGCAAGCGGCTCTGCTCAGACCATCTACTACGAAACCAACGATGACAACACCGTTGTAAAGTTCTCCGCAGGCGGCAGAACGGTTACCAGCCATTCCAAGACCGACTCCTTCGGTCGTAAGGTATTCGACGAGCTCCAGCTTGGAACCGATTTCGTATCCAGACAGTTTGTTTACCACGCAGGTAAGGTAACTGACACGCACAAGGAAAAAGCAAAGGTTAAGTCCTCTGCTACCACTCAGCTTGTCAGCCAGATCATTCTCTCAAATGGCACTACCTTCTCCTACGGCTACGATGCCGAGGAGCGTATTACCTCCGTTGTTGAGACCTACACGGTTGACGATACTCCCGTAACCAACACAACGATCTACACCTACGATGCCCTTGGTCAGCTTGAAACCGAAACCGTCAACGGTGAAGTTGTCAATACTATGAAGTATGACAACTACGGTAACATCGTTGAAAAGAACGGCAAGGCTTACACCTACGGCGATACAACATGGAAGGATCTGCTCACCGGATTTGATGGCAAAACCATTGAATACGATGCACAGGGCAACCCAGTTAAATACCTCGGTCATACTCTGACTTGGGAAAAGGGACGTCAGCTCAAGAGTTTCGACGGCAACACTTACACCTACAATGCAAACGGAATCAGAACAAGTAAGAAGGTAAACGGTGTTCTTCACACTTACACGCTTGACGGCGCTAAGATTCTCCGTGAAACTTGGGAAGGCAATGCTCTTGTTCCTCTCTATGACAATGAAGATGGCGTTTGCGGTATCATTCATAATAATATTCCCTACTACTTCATCAAGAACCTTCAGGGTGACGTAATCGCTATCGTTGATGAGGAAGCCTAATCTGTAGCGGGATACTATTACGATGCTTGGGGTGTACCAGAAGTCAAGTTTGACTCTTCTGAATGCCAGATTGCAACCATCAACCCCTTCAGATACCGTGGTTACTACTACGATGAAGAGATTAGGCTATATTATCTTATGGCACGTTATTACAGTTCTCGCATTGGAAGATTTATCAACGGAGATTTACCAGAATGGATTGGAACAAAT
>JAZSGL010000014.1:0-1527 GCA_045532735.1 Paludibacteraceae bacterium
CAAGACGCAGCGGAGAACTTGCTCCAATACTGCAAGGACAACAACCTCGTGGTGGATATACTTATCAACAACGCAGGCGTCTTCTTCTTCAATCCCTATTGCGAGACCTCGATGAAGCGCATCGAGCTCATGCTCAACCTGCATATGATCACCGTGGCCAAGCTCACTCGTCTCTTCGGCGAGGAGATGATCAATCGTGAGCTCACAACTGAAGAACAAGCACAAAAAATCTGCCGCAAACCACGCCAAAAGGGCTATATCCTCAATATGTCCTCTATGTCCGCATGGATGGCTATGCCAGGTATCCAGACCTATAATGCTACCAAGGCGTTTATCTATAATTTCTCCAAGTCTCTTTGGTACGAACTCAAACCTAAGGGCGTGAATATCACCGTGATGACTCCTGGTGCAGTGGATACGGCTTTGTTCGGTTTGGCACCTAATTTGCGCCGTTTGGCAGTAAACTTGACCGTGGCTATCCCACCCGAGAAACTGGTCAAACGAGCACTCAAGAAGATGTTCCGTGGCAAAAAAGCCGACATGCCAGGTGTGATCAACCACCTCTGCACACCACTGCTCAAGCACACCCCAGATTGGCTCGTCTTCCTCGCAATCAAGTTGGTCGGCAAATTCCAGAAGTGATATAGGCCTCTCCCACAGATTTCACGAATAAACACGGATGAATAAATTAGTGTCAATCCGTGCAATTAGTGGGAAATGATTAATATAGCAGCTTCTCCATCGCATTCAGCGTCAAGCGAGAAAACGCATAATTGTCCAGATCGGACAAATGAACCACCAACGTGTCAGGAATCTCAGGAAGTTCTGACACGTTTTTTATTATGAACTGCCACTTCTGCATATTTTACGGTATACTGCACAATTTTTCATAAAAATATTTGTCTATATCACAAAAAAACATTACCTTTGCAGGGTAAAAATGCGGATAACCGCAAAAATACCCTATAATATATGAAAATCGAGCGAAAAAGACACCTACAAAGACTCGTCAATAGTCGAAAAAACGGACAAATAAAAATTATCACTGGAATAAGACGCTGCGGTAAGTCTTACCTACTTAATGTCCTATACCGAGAATACCTTCTGCAAGAGGGTATTAAGCCTGAGCAAATCATCGCTATCGAACTTGACAACGATGCTGCTATTCGTTTGCGCAATCCACTCGAACTGAGTGCTCACCTTAGACAGGCGGTACAGGATACTAACACCGAATATTACATCATGCTTGATGAGATACAAATGGTAGAAACCATTGACAATCCATATTTGCCCAAAGAGACTGGGGCTAAAATCTCTTTCGTGGATGTACTACTCGGACTAAAAAGTCTTCCAAATGTAGATGTCTATGTCACTGGAAGCAACTCCAAAATGCTCTCATCGGAGGTTGCTACCACTTTCCGTGACAGAGGAGAAGAGATACATATCACACCACTTACTTACGAAGAGTTTTATGAGGCATATCCCAATGAAAAACGATATGCGTGGCGCGAGTTTATGACCTATGGA
>JAZSGL010000035.1:0-45721 GCA_045532735.1 Paludibacteraceae bacterium
AAGTCCTACACGACCAGCTCCCTCTGAACTCCCCCAGGTCTTGACCGAAGCAAGGGTAAGAGGTTGTAGCGGTGCGATGTAGTCAGCTTACCCTTTTTTTGTAGCTATGAGCTATGAGTGATAAGTAACTAAGTTGGGATGCTAGAGCAGTTTATCAAAAATAGAATCATCGCAGAGTTGCCATTCGAAGCAAACGAAGGGCAATTGGAGTTATTGGATAAACTGAGCGAGTTTGTGGTATCCCCCACCCCTCGCAAAGCGTTTATCCTGCGCGGCTACGCGGGAACGGGTAAAACCAGCATCATGGCGGCATTGGTAGGAGCACTACAACATCTGCAACAGCGCATTGTACTCCTTGCCCCGACGGGCCGAGCGGCCAAAGTATTATCCGGGTATGCACATGTGCCCGCGTACACAATCCACAAATATATCTACAGGGCGCGTTCGAAGAGTGCGCCTAGTTTAGAGGACGCTACGCTACCGTTTAAAGGCGAAAGACAGGCATTTAGCTTGAGGGATAACCTGCACAAGAATACGCTATTTATTGTGGATGAGGCGTCCATGATAAGCGGACTGAGAGATAATCCCATATTCGGTTCGGGCATGCTGTTAGATGACCTAGTAAGGTATGTGTATAGCGGCGAAGGATGCAGCATGTTGCTATTGGGCGACGATGCCCAATTACCCCCTGTAGGATCTAGTCAGTCGCCCGCTCTGAGTGACGATTATATGTCTGGCTATCAGCTACATATTCGCTCACACACATTAACTCAAGTTGCCCGTCAGGCAAGTGATAGCGGCATCCTAGGTAATGCCACGCGATTACGCCCGTTTGCATTGGGGGGCGCGAGTGCGCCCAGTTTAGAGGACGGCATCAAGTGCCTACAGAACGCTACGCTACAGTTTAGAGGCAAGGAAGAGTTTTGGGATATACTAGAATTTGGGAAGGATGTGCAAACGGTGTCGGGGGCGGAGTTGCTGGAGGCATTAGAACAGTCGTACAACGAGGTGGGAATAGAAGAGACGATATTGCTAACCCGGACTAACAAGCGCACCAATATCTATAACCAAGGTATCCGTGCTCGTATCCTATGGAGGGAAGATGAAATAAGTAGCGGCGATAGGTTGATGGTGTGTAAGAACAATTATTTCTGGACCGAGCAATACGAGGACTTGCCCTTTTTGGCCAATGGCGACATGCTAGAGGTAGTGAGATTGCGCAATGAGCGGGAGATATATGGTTATCACTTTGTAGATGCTCAGTTGAGGTCGCTAGACTACGACTGGGAGATAGATACCGTCATCTGGTTAGACACGATACATAGCGACAACCCAGAAGCTAATCAACAAATGCAAAGAGACCTATTTGGCAAGATAGCGGAAGACTATCCCGAATTGGCACACAACCGTCGCAAACTGGTGGAAGCGATCTACGCTTCGCCCTATTACAATGCATTGCAGGTGCGTATGGCCTATGCCATCACAGGGCATAAGTCACAAGGTGGACAATGGCAGCGAGTGTTTATTGACCCTTACAAAGGAGGTGATTCAAGTAATCCTCCTACTGAAAATGAGTGTCGAGATTTCTATCGATGGCTATACACAGCGGTGACACGAGCAAGTAAAAAAGTTTATTTTATAAAAAATAACTAAACCACTTGCATATGTCAAAAAAATGTTGTACCTTTGCAGACCAATATGCATCACTCTGACATAGTGGATGCATGTGAGGTCAAGAAGTCAGGATGATTCAACTAAAAACACTGAAGACATGAAACGTTTTTCTTCATTTTTCTTAGCAGTTCTGCTAGCATGTACAGCATGGATATGGCATGGATGCGAGGCAGACGTAGACGTAAACGACATTGACACTACGGTAGGTGTGGATGCTACAGTGGCGCTACCTATCGGTTCTGTGAGTGCGACCATTGGAGATTTTGTAGGCAATGGTACATGGGGTATCTTTGTGGATTCGCTTCAGAACAGGGGTGTGCTAACCTTCAGAGACACCTTCAGTGTATCTCGTAAGTTCCACACTTTGGACCTTAGTCAATATCTGAGCAAGGCATCCATGAAGATGAATGTGTATGAGTCATTGGACAAGAACCATATGCTGATTGACGGAAAGATTGCAGGTACAGGTATCACTGTGCCATTAGAATTTCCGTTGACATTGCACCTAGATGGTATTAACAACGATGAGAGTTACCAACGATTGGATAGTGCATTGATCAGACATGCTAGTTTCGTGAGCAATATCAAGCAATTCGGCGGATTGCCATTGGAATGGGATTGGATAGAGAAAGTGACCATCACATTAGGCGAAGCCTTCCATAAGGAGGGTGGCAATGTAGTGACCGTATATACGAAAGGTGATGACGGCGGTTTTGGTCAAGATATGCTTATCAATGTGGACGAGTTCTCAATGAACTTGATGAAAAACCCTAACCTAGACCCTAACAAAGCGGAAGATATTGACAAATATGTACAAAATAATGTGAACACATCTTGCGAGTTCAAGGTGACTTTGTACATTAATATCCCTGTATCCGAAGGACTAATCACCATCCCACCCACCTCGGCCTTCCAATATGATCTGCATGTACGATTTATTGATTACTACGCAGTTTGGGGAATGTTTAAGCCTAGTGGAGACATGACAGACGAGGCAGAGATATCACTCACCAATGAATGGGATGCGTGGAAATTGTTTAAAGCCGCAAAGTTGCCATTTGCAGACCCTAAGGTGGACATGAATGTGACCACTCAGATTGCGGGTTCATTGGTGATTAACGGCGACTATCTGTATGTAAAAGATAGCAATGGTAAGCAAGTAAATGCCACCTTTGATGGAAAAAACTATCTCAGGAAACGCTTTACCGAAGGTGAATATTTGACACTAAAAAGCGAGATTGGAGATTCGGCTACGATGCATGTATTGTTTGACAAGGATCCTGCACGCGGACGCATCGATCAGTTGTTCACGGTGCAACCTGATTACTTGGGCTATAAGTTCGCTATTGATTTTGACCGATACGAAAGTCCTCAAATCCGTATCACCAACAATACGGATATTCGTATTGATGCTGCATGCGAGTTGCCATTCATGTTTAACGAAGGTGTACGACTAGGCTATGCAGACACGATTGCCAACATCGACTTGAGTATGATTGCGCTAGATTCCTTGATGGGTTATCTGCCAGAGGTGGTAGATACAGTGGAGGAGGCAAAGCTGACCGTGGCATTGCAGATAGAGAATACTATTCCGCTGCAAGTCAAAGGTGCGTTTGTATGTCTAGATGAAAATAATAATGTGATTCTAGATCCAGAGACGAATGAGCCATTCATGATTGCGGGTATTGACACCTTGCACATCCCTACACCGGATTACACATTTAATCCATCTACTGCAAGTTGGGACATCAAGGCAGGAAAGATGATTCGCACATTGGAGGTGGATAAAGATGAACTCAATATATTGGCTAGTATAAAGAGTATCGTATTTGACGCATCGTTAGATGACGAGTCGCTAGATTATGTATATGAGAAGGGTTACTTCAATGTCAAGCTGACTGAGTATGAGGGACTGACCATTAAGCTCGGTGTGGGTGTAGATGTAGAAGCGATATTAGGTCTGGATTCATTATTAGAAAATCAACAATAATTAGGAGGATCAGCATATGAAAACAACATTACGCACATTATTTGTAGGAATTCTCCTTACGACAGTTTCTATTGCTAGCGCTCAACAAGTGAATACATTGTATTTCTTGGAGAATGCGCCTATGCGCCATACGATCAACCCGGCGTTTCAACCAACAGGTAGCTTCTATCTCACCTTACCTGCGATAGGCTATACTAGTTTCTGGGCAGGTACCAATGGTTGGACGATGTCGGATTTTATTTTTAAGGATGCAAGCGGCAAAACTATTACCCCATTTCACCCAGATGCTCCATCCGATTGGTTGGACCGCAAGCCAGAGATGTTCTCCGTGGACGCCGATTTCACAACCAATATATTGGGTTTTGGTTTTCGAATTAAGAAGAACGGTTTCTTCCACTTTAATATCTCGGAGCATATATACATGGATGCAGGTATGTCTAGCGCGATATTTGGGATTAATCACATCAACACCAATATACCAACGACCCTTTCGTTAGGTGCTAATGTATCCGCTTACACGGATATTGCCTTGGGCTACTCCCACAAGATCAACGAACATTGGACAGTCGGTGGAAAGCTGAAGATACTGGTTGCTCAAGCCACATTGCAAGCGCAAATAGATCAATTGAAATTCGTATCCACCACGGACTCTACTCATGTGAGTGGCAATGGTCATATCTATGCAGCAGCTCCATTGCAATGGCAAAAAATGCCAACCAATGTGAATGACTTGGGAGATTTTGATATACAAAATTTGCTGTTTGATTCTAGTCTTCCACTGAAGGATCAGATCATGGAGTTCATCCGACCTGCAGGTTTGGGTGCGGCATTTGATTTGGGTGCCACCTACAAGCCAATCAAGAATTTGCAGATCACAGCATCCGTTACGGATTTAGGATTTATCCGCTGGAGCCGTCATGCGAAGGCAGACATATCGATGAACCACACATTTGAAGGAGTGGATTTGCACTATACAGATTTGGCGGGCGATAGCTTAGGTGGAATGATGGATGATGTATTGGCTGGTTTTACAGATGGTGTGGAGATTTCTGCTATCAATAATACCCTGCTGCCAGAAGCCAAGATGTTGACAGCCAACTTGAATGTAGGTATTGATGCTAATTTCTGGAAGAATCGTATTGGCATAGGTATTTACTCTCGCACTCGTTTCTACAACAACCGTATCACCGAAGAAGTAACAGTGGGTGCGGCACTTCGTCCTGCAAATTGGTTCCAATTGGCAGCTAGTTATTCGTTGATCAATGGTCGTTCGAGCAATATAGGTGCAGCATTATTGTTGGCTCCATACGATGGGTTGATGCTGACACTGGCCACCGATTTTGTGCCATTGACCTATGCCAAAGCGGCATCTAGCATTGGTGAGTTGCCATTACCATACAAGACACCAGGTGTGAACTTATCCTTTGGTATAGCTATTGTAGCAGGAACCAATCACAAGGAAAAGAACAAGGACAAGGACCTAGATCGCGTATTGGATCACTTGGACATTTGCCCTAACACACCACAAAATGTGAGTGTAGATGAGTTGGGTTGTCCGCTAGATAGTGACGGTGACGGTATAGCCGATTATATGGACGAATGTCCTCTTACACCATCCGCAGCATATGGGATGATCGACTCGGTGGGTTGTCCGCTAGACAGTGATAATGATAGTGTATATGACTATATGGATCAATGTCCAAACACACCCGCAGAAGGTATTGCTCATGTGGATGCCGATGGTTGTCTGAAGGATAGCGATGGCGACGGTGTATATGATTATATTGACACATGCCCCGATACTCCAGAGGCAGCATACGGAATGGTAGATTCACTAGGTTGTCCGATCGATAGCGACAAGGATGGTGTATATGACTATATGGATCAATGTCCAGACACGCCAGCAGAAGCAATCGGGATGGTAGATTCGCTGGGTTGTCCGCTGGATAGCGACAAGGATGGTGTTTTAGACTACTGCGACAAGTGTCCAAACACCATACCCGCAGCATGCAATCATGTAGATAGCGTGGGTTGTCCGCTAGATACCGATGGGGATGGCGTATATGACTATGAAGATGAGTGTCCTACTGTTGTAGGTGTAAAGCAGAATAAAGGTTGCCCCGAGGTAAAACGCGAAATCCGCAACCTGCTGAGCAAAGCTATGTCGGGTATTCAGTTTGAAAATGGCAAAGCGATCATCAAGACCAGTTCGCATAAGATTCTGAACGACATAGCCCGAGTGTTTATCGACAATCCAACATACTTGGTAGAGATACAAGGTCATACGGACAATGTGGGTAAATATAGTTCGAATGTGGAATTGTCGGAGCGCCGTGCCAATGCAGTACGTGCGTATTTGATCAAGCAGGGTGTACCAGCCGCACGCTTGACAGCTCATGGCTATGGTCCTGATATACCAATAGCGGATAATGAGACAACAGAAGGCCGATCGAAGAACCGTCGTGTAGAGTTTAACATCACCTTTGAGGAGATCACCTACGAGACCGTATATGACCGTATCTAAACAATAGCAATATCAACCACAAAATAAAAATCAAATATAACAAATAATATGGGAAGAGCATTTGAATATCGCAAAGCGACCAAAATGAAACGTTGGGGTCATATGGCCCGTGTATTTACAAAATTGGGAAAAGAAATCACCATGGCGGCACGCGATGGTGGTCCAGATCCAGACAGCAACCCTCGTCTTCGTACATTGATGCAACAATGCAAGAAGGAGAACATGCCAAAGGACAATATCGAGCGTGCTATCAAGAAGGCTACCGATAAGTCATCAGAGGGTTATAAGGAGATTTGCTACGAAGGATATGGCCCTCACGGTGTGGCCATCTTTGTAGAGACAGCGACAGACAACAATATGCGTACTGTAGCTAATATCCGCAGCTATTTCACCAAGCATGGTGGTAGTCTCGGCACACAAGGCTGCTTGCAATTCCTCTTTGAGCGCAAGGCATGCTTCACAGTAGCAGCAAAAGAAGGAGTAGATTTGGACGAGCTAGAGTTGGAGTTGATTGACTTTGGCGTAGAAGAACTCGGCCACGACGAAGAAGAGGGTACAATCGTTATCTACGGAGACTTCAACCAATACTCACAAATGCAAAAGTATCTGGAGGATAACGGTTTTGAAATCCAATCATGTGAGTTCGTTCGTATACCTAACGACACCAAGACCCTCAGCGACGAGGAGATGGAGAGCGTACAGAAACTCATTGACCGCATCGAGGAAGATGAGGATGTACAAAATGTGTTTACCAATTTGGGATAATAGGACGCCGCGAGCGGCTATAGCGAAGTTATATGAATGAAGTGATTAACCAACTGGATATTGCAGGTGTAGAGGTGATTAAGGAACATTTTTCCTTGACACCTCTGCAAGTGCAACAATTTACCGCATTGGGAGAGTTGTACCGCGATTGGAACGCGAAGATCAATGTCATATCAAGAAAAGACATTGACAACCTATATCCCCATCACATCATACATTCATTAGCGATTGCTAAGGTGCTTGGTTTTCAGCCAGGCACTACCCTACTCGATGTAGGTACAGGAGGTGGATTTCCAGGTATTCCGTTGGCCATTTTGTTTCCTGATTGTCAATTCACCTTGATTGATAGTATTGGTAAGAAGATCAAGGTAGCCACTGAGATTGCCAATGCCATTGGGCTAAAGAATGTAACATGCATTCAAGAGCGGGCAGAGATGGAGAAAGGCAAATATGACTTTGTGATTAGTCGTGCAGTAATGCCTCTGGGCGATTTGGTCAAGTTGATTCGCAAAAATGTGAGCAACAAGCATCAAAATGCGATGCCAAACGGATTGATGGTACTGAAAGGAGGCAACCTAGATGGCGAGACACAGGCGTATCGCAAATATGTGGAGATCACGGATATCGCAAGTCTGTTCAATGGAGAATGGTATAAGGAGAAAGCGGTAGTATATCTGCCACTTTGATAGCGTAATAGTGCGTGAATTGTGTGTGTATAGTGCGTACTAAAGTAAAGAAAGATAAAATGCTCAAGACTTTTTATTTCAATCCATATCGCGAATGTACATATGTGCTCACAGATGATGCCCGACATGCGGTAGTCATAGACGCAGGAATGTACGAAGCGCGCGAACAAGAGCGTTTTGCGGAATACATAGATAAAGAGCAACTCGAAGTAGTTGCTCTCCTTATTACTCATGCCCACCCCGATCATGTGTGCGGCATGGAGTATATAGAAAGGGCTTACAACCTAAAAGCCATCGTACAACCAGATGAGGGGCAATTAGATATCCCATTTTTCAACATTCAAGCCATCGCAACTCCGGGACACAAAGAGGATTGCGTTTGCTACTATCTGCCGGAGGAGAAGTTGTTATTCTCGGGAGACACATTATTTCAAGAGTCGATTGGGCGCACCGATCTTCCGGGCGGCGATATGGGTACACTGATTCGCTCATTGAAGAAACTAGTGGTATTACCAGAAGATACACAAGTATATCCTGGGCACGGATATCCGACCACTATCGGACACGAAAAACAATATAATCCGTATATATAGACCGCCTGCGGCTATTAGACGATAGACCGCTATGCTGTTAGACGTTAGATAAAGAGATATGCAATATTCCGTAATACATCTAAAATACGCATTTACGATAGATTGGGAGCAGGACTTGTTTGAGCAAGCGCTGTGCGATTTAGGTATTGAAGTATTTGATGGTGCGGACGCCTATATTCAAAGTGATGCTCTAGAAATGGCACAGAGTGCCATAGAAGAGTTAATTGCTACTACTGATGGCGTAGAAATGGTCGGTTGGGAGGAATGTCCAGACGAGAATTGGAATGCTCAATGGGAGGCAGAACATGAGATAGTGGAATTGCCTTTAGGTGTACGCATCACGCCCCACTGCGCATTTGGCGCTGGACATCACGAGACAACAAGCATGATGATTGCGGCACTGATGGATGCGCAGGAGCATGGTTGGTTTGCTGAAGAGCGCAACATACTGGACATGGGTTGCGGTACAGGCGTACTAGGAATCATGGCAAAGAAATGCGGCGCTGTAAGTGTAGTGGCTGTAGATATAGATGACAAGAGCGTAGCCAACACGCAGGAGAATGCGGTTGCCAACGCAGTCGAACTGGATGTTCGGCTAGATAGTACACCGCCAGAGGGCCATTACGACCTTATTATGGCGAATATACATCGTAATATTTTGCTTGCTCATATGCCTGCATATGCAGCTTATTTGAAGGCAGATGGTGAGTTGTGGTTGAGCGGATTTTATGAGGAGGATGTAGCAGTGCTATCACAAGCCGCGCACGAATGCGGTTTGTGTGTAGTTGAAACACGCAATACCAATGAATGGCATTGGATTAGATTGAGAAGATGAATACTATTTGCGCCATATCAACCCCATACGGCAGCGGAGGCATAGCTGTAGTTCGTGTGAGTGGAGAGTCTGCTATAGAGATTGTGGACGGTCTGTTTCGTGGTCGCAAGTCACTCATAGATGCCCAAGCATATACGGTGCATTATGGGGAGATAAGGCGAGAGGTTAAAGGTGAGAGATTAGAGGTTAAAGGCGAGGATGATATACTTGACCAAGTATTGGTCAGCATATTTCGTGCCCCTCACTCATTTACGGGCGAGGATGTGGTAGAGATTGCATGCCATGGCAGCATGTATATCCAGCAGACGCTGCTGCAATGGCTCGTGGATGCGGGTTGCCAAATGGCGAAAGCGGGCGAATTTACCCAACGCGCTTTCCTCAATGGTAAGATGGATCTGACTGAGGCAGAAGCCGTAGCAGACCTGATTGCTGCACAAACAAAAGCAGAGAAAGATCTAGCCCTAAGTCAGTTGCGCGGAGGGATATCTAGTGAGTTGGCAGTATTGAGAGAGCGATTACTGACCTTCACGTCGTTGATCGAATTGGAGTTGGATTTTGCAGATCACGAAGAATTGGAGTTTGCAGATCGTCAACAATTGTTCGATTTGGCCCAAGAGATAGATACCACCATCAGTCAACTGGTGAGTTCGTTCAAGACGGGCAATGCTATCAAGCAAGGTATTCCTGTAGCTATTATCGGTGCCCCAAATGTGGGCAAATCGACATTGCTCAACGCACTATTGGGCGAAGAACGAGCAATAGTAAGTGATATTCAAGGAACAACTCGTGACACGGTGGAAGACACACTGATCTTGGGTGGAATGCTATTTCGATTTATAGATACGGCTGGTATGCGTCAGACCGATGATAGGATAGAGAATATGGGCATAGAACGCAGTAGACAAGCGGCACAAAAAGCAGCGGTGATTATCCATTTGCAGGATGCCTTAGAACCTATCGACACCTTATCACAAATAGATAACATAACCGACAAACATATTATCCATGTGTATAATAAGGTGGACTTAGTTCCATCCTTTGTTGCAGCAGATAACAGCATCGGTATTTCGGCAAAAAGTGGGGAAATTGATAGTTTAAGACAATTGCTCATTACATATGCAGAGGAGAAGTGCAATGTACGTAATGCAGTAACTATAAGTAACACACGGCATTACGAAGCTCTCGTGCGGGCACAATCAGCTATTCAACGCGTAAAAGAAGGTTTGGCTATGCAACTCAGCGGTGAATTTCTAAGCATGGATTTACAAGATTGCTTATCTGCCCTAGGAGAAATCACAGGACAAATCACTTCGCAAGAGGTGTTAAATAATATTTTTAGCAAATTCTGTATCGGAAAATGAAAAAAATCATTAATCTTATATTAGGAGCTTTAATTGCATTATTAGCAGGTTGCAAAACTCAACAGCAACCCGTAAAACAAGACAATCGTACCGTCATGTATGGTCCGCCTGCATATTTCCAAGAGAAAAATAGATAAGCAGAATTATAAATCGTCAAACCGTCAATCACAATGATATTTTCCATGACCGGCTATGGCAAAGCAGAGTGCTTGGTAGCCAACAATAAGAAACTCGTCGTAGAAATCAAAAGTCTCAACTCTAAATCGTTGGACCTGAGTGTACGTATTGCTCCTCAATTGCGTAGCAAAGAATTAGATATTCGTACACTTATCGCCCAACGGCTTGAGCGTGGTAAACTTGATCTAAGTATCTATTACCAAGACGCAGCTCAAGGCGAAAGTGCTGCGACATTTACTCCAATTAATCGCGATGCGTTCGCGTATTATTACAAGGAGTTGAGCAGTTTGCAAGCGGAATTAGGACTCCAAGCGGGGGATTTGATAGCTACTATCATGCGTATGCCAGAAGTAACCAAGTCGCAAGATAGCAGCGAGATTAGTGATGAGGAATGGGCAGTAGTGCTGCAAACCATTGTGGAGGCGATTAATCAGTTCAACGCTTTTCGCGAACAAGAGGGAGTATCGCTCTATCAGATGTTTTGCGAGAAGTTGGATGCTATTGCTGCCCTACTAACAGAGGTGGAACCCTATGAGCAAAGTCGTGTGGAAAAAATCAAAGCTCGCATCGAAGCAAGTTTAGAGCAACTGAGTGCAACTACCCAACAAGCCATAGATCATAATCGTCTGGAACAAGAGATGATTTATTACATTGAGAAGTTGGACATCAACGAGGAGAAAGTGCGACTGACCAACCATCTGAAGTACTTCCGCGAGACAATGGAGAGCGGTAAGGCAATTGGCGATGGGCAATTGGCGATAGGAGGCGTTGGTAAAAAACTTGGTTTTATAGCTCAAGAGATGGGGCGCGAGATCAACACCCTCGGCAGCAAGAGCAACCAAAGCGAGATGCAGATTATCGTCGTAAAGATGAAAGATATCCTGGAACAAATCAAAGAACAAGTATTGAATGTATTATGATTATTATTCTCTGTGCGCCCAGCGGTTCGGGCAAATCGACAATGGTGAAACACCTGCTTGAGACCTATCCAGGACAGTACGAACTCTCTATCTCTGCCACCACTCGCGCTCCACGTGGACAAGAGCAACATGGCAAAGAGTATTACTTCATTTCTCGCGAGGAGTTTGAGCAGCATATTGCCAATCAAGACTTTATCGAATACGAACAGGTATATGAAGGCCTCTACTACGGCACACTCAAGTCTGAGATCGAGCGTATTCAGTCGGCTGGACGCACCATCGTTTTTGACATTGATGTAAAAGGCGGACTCAACCTCAAACGCATCTTTGGTGATGACGCATTGGCGATCTTCATTGCTCCACCTTCGGTGGAAGAGTTATCCCGCCGCTTGCATGGTCGTGGTGATACTAGCGAAGATATGATACAAAAACGCCTCGCCAAAGCCGAGATTGAGATGGCAGACGCACCATACTTTGACCACATTGTCATTAACGATGACCTTCTGCAAGCAAAAGCAGACTTAGATAAACTCGTTAGATGAAGGTAGGCATTTACGGCGGATCATTTAACCCGATACACTTTGGGCATACGGGCTTGGCTAAATGGGTATTAGAACATACCGATATAGATGAAGTATGGCTGATGGTATCTCCCAATAATCCGCTGAAAGACAAAAGCATCCTAGCGGATGAGCAAGAGCGATTGGCTGCTGCAAAACAGGCGATAGGCGATGGTTTATTGGCTATTGGAAAAAGGATTATAGTATCGGATTTTGAGTTTCATCTTCCCCGTCCGACATATACCGCTAATACATTGCGCGCGCTCGTACAAGAGCATCCACAACACGAGTTTACACTCATCATCGGCGAAGATAATCTACAGATATTCAACAAATGGCGAGAAAGCGAGTACATACTCCAAAATTATCGCATTTTTGCCTATCCACGCAAGGGGTGTACACCTTACCAAGTACCACTAGGAAAAGACATACGAGTACTACATGAAGCGCCCTATTTTGATATTTCTTCAACAGAATTGCGAAAAAATTTGGAAGTTTGAAAATTTATTTGTATCTTTGCAGTCGAAAGTGATACTTCATTAAGAATATTCAACAACAAAATATTATTATTAACTATAAATTAATTAGTTACTATGATTCGCACAACATTTAACAAAGTAAGAGAAGTGAAGGACAGTCTTCCAAAAGGTAGTTCAGCTGTAATTGCTGAAGAGTTAGGAATTGCAGCTGATGATGTTCGCGCTTATTTCAATGGCACAGCTACTACCGGTTATCATATTGAGCCAGGCCCTGATGGCGGTATTGTCGTGTTGGAAGACACCAAGATTCTTGAGGTAGCCCTCCGCGTAGCATGGGCTAGCAAGAATGCGCTTTAATGCAGTGTTGTAATATAAAAAACATGAAGAAACAGCTAATTTTATTGGCACTGACGTTATCGTGCGTCAGTGCCTTTCCATACCAAGTGTATGTTGATAACGATGACGATTTTGAGAGTCGTCTAGGTATAAGTTTAGAAGTAGGTGCGGATGTAGTCAGTTCTTATCTATGGCGTGGTCAGAACCTAGGAGGTATCTCCATTCAACCATCCGTCACTTTAGATTGGAAGGGATTATATGTATCTGGTTGGGGCAATATAGGTGCTGACAATTGGACCTTTGAGAATCTCTATCCAGAGTTGGATATTACCATTGGTTATGACAACTATGGTGTTCAATTGGATTTGACCCACCTGTATTATTTTGGTGGCGAGGCTTATTTCCCAAAGAATGGTTTTAAGGCCCAAGAGATTGAATCGAGCAGTACAATGGAAGCGCATGTAGGTTTCCATCTAGGTGATTTAGTAGAAAGTGTACCTCTATCCATTGATTGGCATACCACTATTTTCGGTGCAGACTGCTATCTCAACGATGCAGGCGAATGGCAACGGGCATGGTCAACCTATATTGAAGTAGGATATGCATTTAACCTACCACTAGGCATCGTTTTGGACACACGGGTAGGTATAACGCCATGGAGAGGAATGTACTCTAATTACGAAGAGGTATGGAAAAATGCAAAGACAGTAGCCATCAACAATATCCATCTACGTGCACAGCGGGACTTTGAGCTAAAGGGACTCACATTAGGAGCATGGGCAGAATGTATGCTGAACTGCTATGGGTTGGACAAAACGAATCTAACCACTAATTTGGAAAATAAATTTGACCAACGCCTCAACTGGAGTATAGGCGGATGCTTGTACTTCTCTAGCGAGTGGTAAAAAACATGTCCTGATTCATAAAGTACAAAACAATTACTAAGTAACAATGAAGAAATGGATTGCATTGGGATTTGCAATAATAGCAGCAGTCATGCTGCTATTATTGCCTGATACCCCAAGTAAACAATACTATCATCACCAAGGTAACATTTTCGGCACCTATTATAATATACGATACGAAGGATCGGAGGATCTGCATGAGGCGATTAAAGAACGCTTACAAGATTTTGATGGTTCGTTGAGTATGTTTAATCCAAACTCCGTAATTAGCCAAATTAATCGTAATGAGAGTGTGATTGCTGATTCGCTGTTTGAACGCATGTATGTAGAAGCATACGCAATTAGCGAATTATCGGGCGGAGCTTTTGATATCACCGTAGCTCCGTTAGTTAACGCATGGGGTTTTGGTAAAAATGGAGCATTAGGCACAGAATCAAAGAAGTTCTTAAGCGAGAAGTCGAAGATAGACAGTATAAAAGCATTTGTAGGTTATGAGAAAGTGCGCCTAGAAAATCATCAACTACATAAAGCAGATGAGCGCATCACATTAGATGCTAGTGCTATAGCTAAAGGGTATGCCTGTGATATAGTAGCTAATCTACTGCGTGCTCATGAATGCGACAATCTGTTGGTCGATATAGGCGGTGAGGTGGTCTTAGAAGGTGTTAACGACAAGGGAGAAGCATGGCGTGTAGGTATCACTCGCCCAACCATTGATGCTACAGGAGTGGAAAAAGAATTGCAAGAAGTGATTGCGAGTAGCGATATGTGTATGGCTACATCGGGCAACTATTTGCAATATTACTTTGTAGATGGGCAGCGCCGCAGCCACACGATTGACCCTCGAACGGGCTATCCAGTTGATCACTCGTTGTTAAGTGCCACGGTGAAAGCAAGTAGCTGTATGCGTGCAGACGCGTTGGCTACCGCATGCATGGTGTTGGGTGCAGAAGAAGCGCTAGATATGATTGAGCGCAGCCAAGATGCCGCGTGTTATCTGATTGTGGCAGAAGGAGATAGTCTGCGGGTTATGACTTCGTCGCGATGGTAGTTATGGAGTTAGAAGTAAGTTTTTCTCCCTGACTACACGCGCAACCGTCTTGGTTACATTGCTCATTGCAAACTCACGTTGCATAGCCACTTCCAGAGGGACTTTCTTCTCTAAGATAGGATAGATACCGGCAAATCCCATTTGCATAACACTCTCGCACATTTCCACACATCCTCCGATAGCAATGACGGGGATGTGTTGTTTTTTAGCACGCGTTAATACACCTGCAGCCGTTTTGCCTTTGGCAGTTTGGAAATCCACCTTTCCTTCTCCAGTAATCACGAGGTCAGCACCTTGGATTATCGAATCAAAATGGATGGCATCAAGTACCATATCAATGCCTTTTTTGAGAGTTGCCTGTAGGCATGCATAGAAGGCACCTCCCATGCCTCCAGCCGCACCTGCTCCAGGGACGGGTGTTATATTCACATTGTAGTGCTGCTGTATAACTTGAGCTAGAGAAGCCATCGCTTTATCTAAACGGATAACCATCTCAGGGTCAGCACCTTTTTGTGGGGCGAACACGGGAGCAGCACCTTCTGGTCCACAGAATGGTGTATCCACATCGCATGCTACGGTGAAAGAGGCTTCACGCAGAGCTGCAGGTACAGAGGATCCGTCAATGCGTGCGATATCCGCCATTCGCCCTCCTGTGCAATGGTGTATCAAATGATTATTGGCATCATAAAAGCGGAATCCTAGTGCTTGTAGCATTCCAGTACCAGCATCGTTGGTAGCACTACCACCAATGCCCACTAGAAAATGTCGACATCCACGGCTTATAGCATCCATGATCATTTCTCCTGTGCCAAAGGTCGAAGTAAGCCATGGATTGCGTTGTTCGGGAGTTAAAAGCGGTAGTCCGCTAGCGGCAGCCATCTCAATGATGGCAGTATCGTCTGCGATGCCATAATGCGCTATGATGGGTTGCATTAGCGGGTTGGAAACGAGCACCTCAACGATTTCTCCGTTGAGTGCATCTACAGTAGCTTCAACGGTACCTTCTCCGCCGTCCGCCACATTAACGCAAACGACCTCCGCCCCAGGATATACCTGCAAAACACCTTCCTTCGCACTATGCGCCACTTCGATAGAGGTCATTGACCCCTTAAACGAATCGGATGCTACAACTATTTTCATTACTCTTGGTTATTAACTAGATAATTCTACTCATCACTACACTAACAATTGTCAAGACCAATCCTACAACCGTCTCGTAAGGTATCAATTTCAATCGCTCTTTGACGGTCATTCCCATGGAACCACCTGTAGCATGGAAGAATGAGCCGTGAGGCAGATGATCCAACACAGTAGCACCTGCATTGACCATTGCTGCGCCCCATACAGATGCCACACCGGCCGCCATGATGGCCTCCGCGAAAGAGGCAGAAGCGATAGTGGCACCAGCAGTAGTAGAGGCACTCGCAGCAGACATCAATGCACCTGCAATGGGCGCCATGAGCGTTCCTCCGTTGCTCCACCCGTCTAGTAGGTGGACTAATACATCTTTGATTTCTGATGCTTGTATAACTCCCGCGAGGGCACCTGTACCCACCAATAAGATTGCGATGCCAGACATTTTCTCCAATCCATAAGCAAGACAGATGCCGGTTTCACGCCAATGCCCCGTGGCAATAATACCAACCACACCACCTATGGGCAAGGCGATCATAGGATCAATCTCAAGAGAGTGTCCAAAAGCGCTAGATATAGGTCGCAGAGCAAGTAAAAGAATGGTTACAATAGGTCCCAGAAGGCTTCTCCATAATGCTGGTAATTCCTCCGTCTCTAATGAAGAGGGAGCGGCCGCGTTGTCACTTTCGGCAATCTCCATTTTCTTATTATTTTTTCCTATTAAGGGTAGAACTACAAATACCGTAACTAGCAAGCCGACTAAGGCAGGTAGAATGCCAGCAGCCATCACGGAAGAAAGAGGCGCATCGAAGTTCTCTGCTGCAACAATGGTATTGGGATTGGGCGAAAGAATATTTCCACACTTTCCACCACCAATCATAGCTAGTAAAAGATTAAACTTAGGCAGACGCAACTTATTTCCCATGATGATGGCGATAGGTGCAATGGTGATGACAGCCACATCGATGAAAACGCCCATAGCAGTGAGCAACATGGCAGATAGAGCCAAGGCTAGATAAATATATCGCTCGCCAAGCGCCTTGATGATACTGTGGGCAATCCTAGCAGCAGCCCCTGTTTTGACTAGCATACCGGTCAGGACTCCTGCGGCAATGATACGCACGATAGCTTTGGATATGTCTTGCACACCTGTAATCATATGAGCGACTGTGGCTGGCATTCCCCAACCAGCAAGTAGTCCGCCGACTAAGGCGCCAATGATTAAACTATAGACTGGAGATACTTTCCTCAGGATTAAGATAATTGATAGTGTAAGTCCTATCAATGCTGCGAGTGCACTATTCATACTATAGACATTCAAGATTAAACTTTGCAAAGGTAGTAAAAAAAGTAGACACTAACAAATTTTTGTTAAAATAGATGAATATTTTTGCGTAATTCAAAAAAAAGTTGTACCTTTGTCGGCTAGTTTGTACTTTTGGATAAAAGTTGATAAGATAAAATGAGTAATTTGTTATTGAAATTGGGTCAAATAGTAAGTATGCTGGTGTGTACATTTCTCATTGTATCCTGTGGTGAGTATCAGCAAATTCTTAAGTCCAAAGACCCCGATATAAAATATCAGAAAGCATTGATGTTTTTTGAAGACGAGCAATATGTCAAGGCTCAGACGCTGCTAGATGAGGTCACCGCATATTACCGTGGCACAGACCGTTCGCAAGATGTATTGGCTTACTTATCACGCAGTTATATGGGTCAAAAGGACTATAGTAGCGCAGCAGAATACTACCAAGCTTACATACGTAATTATCCAAAAGGTAGATACATTATAGAGGCGCAATTTCAGGTAGGTCACTGCTACTACTTAGACTCTCCTGATGCACGATTAGATCAGGAAGGAACGAAGAAAGCGATAGAATTTTTCACGCAGTTTGTAGAGTTGTATCCAGAGAGTCCATATGCAGAGCAGGCATACAAGGAAATGAATGAGATGTATGACAAACTAGCGGAGAAAGAGTATTTGAGTGCAAAGATGTACTACAATCTAGGAACCTACCTTGGTAATAATTATTTGAGTGCAGAGATTGTTGCTAAGAATGCATTGAAAGACTATCCAACCAATAAGTATCAAGAAGAATTGAATTGGTTGATTTTGCAGGCGAAGTATCAGCAAGTAGTCAATTCTATGGCAGACAAGCAAGAAGAACGCGCTCGTGAGACGGAGGACGAATACTACAATTTTGTAACCGAATACCCAAGTTCTAAGCATCTTGAAGCCGCAAAGCGGATACACAAAGAGATACAAAGATTATTGAACAAATAAACAACAACCGATATGACTGATTTCAAACAAACAACCGCTCCCAAAACAACTATCACAAGGGACATGAACGAGCTTACTGAGAAAGTAGGCAATGTGTATGAGACTGTAGCCATTTTGGGCAAACGCAGCAATCAGATTAGCACAGCAATGAAAAAAGAGTTGGATGCTAAGTTGCAAGACTTTTCTATTCCTCAAGACTCTGCTGATGATACATTTGAGAACCAAGAGCAGATAGAGATCTCTAAGAGTTACGAACAGTTGCCTAAAGCCACGTTGATTGCCACTCAAGAGTTTATTGACGATCAACTGATTTATCGCGGCAGCAACCGCGACGATGTGCTGAAGTAATAGTTAATCGGTTAATCGGCAGACGATTAGTAACGATTAATGACGACATTATCTGGTAAACACATATTGGTCGGAGTTAGCGGCGGTATCGCAGCTTATAAGATTCCGGAACTGGTTCGCCTACTGAAGAAAGCGGGTGCAGACGTGCAAGTGACAACCACCAAGAATGCCTTGGAGTTTGTCACTTCTCTTACCCTGCAAACAGTAAGCGGGCATAAGGTATATACCGATGTGTTTGCAGCCATCAATGAGCATAGCACAGAACATATATCGTTACCCGAATGGGCAGATTTGATGTTGATTGCCCCCGCCACGGCCAATGTACTAGGAAAGATGGCGCATGGTATAGCGGATGACGCGTTGACCACCACATTTGCAGCAATGCGCAAGCCGGTGGTGATTGCCCCAGCGATGAACACTCACATGTACGAATCTCCTGCAACTCAGGAAGCCATCCGCACCCTATCGCAATGGGAGAATATTACCATGCTAGATTGCGCAGAAGGTCCATTAGCTTGTGGAACCACAGGCAAGGGTCGCATGCAGGAGATAGACGTATTGATTGCTGCAGCAGAATACGCATTGACGCCTAAATCGCTAAGCGGTAAACGTGTATTAATCACTGCAGGTCCCACACAAGAAGCAATTGATCCTGTACGATATATCAGCAATGCCTCAACAGGCAAGATGGGTTATGCTCTTGCGCATGCTTGCTTAAAAAGAGGTGCAACGGTAACGTTGGTGAGTGGACCAACTCACGAATCCCTAAAAGCATGGCAAGCGCTAGGAAGCTTAACGATGGTAGATGTGGTGTCATGTGCAGACATGTGTACCGCAACACAATTGTGCTTTGAGCAAAACGATATAGCCATCTTGTGCGCAGCAGTAGCAGATTTCACCCCGAGTGAGACAGCTACTCAGAAAATAAAAAAGCAACCGGGCCAGACCAATATGAGTATTGAGCTTAAGACCACCACCGATATTGCAGCATCATTGGGAAAGATAAAAGGCGAAAGAATTTTGGTAGGTTTTGCCTTAGAGACGCATAATGAGCAAGCCAATGCTTTGCGCAAGTTGCACAGCAAAAATCTTGATATGATTGTGCTGAACTCGCTACAAGACAAGGGTGCAGGCTTTGGGGTAGACACGAACAAGGTAACCCTTTTGTGTGCAGACGGTACAAAAAAAGACCTCCCACTTCTTCTTAAGCAGGAGGTCGCAGATTCTATTATTGAATCAATTCTTCAACTTATTTAATATACTTCCCAAGATTCCCTTTTCTTCGGTTTTCACCTCTTCATTCTCCACTTCAGGGGTCCATTCCTGACGTTCTTCAATTGTGCCTAATTGACTTTGTACGAATGCGATAACATCGTTAAGTCCCTCGGTGAAATGAGCAAAATCCTCCTTATACAAGAAGACTTTGTGCTTCTCAAATTGTGGAGGTTCCATTTCACCTGTTTGTTTGCGTTTGCTCTCTGTGATGCAGAGATACAGGTCCTCATTTCGTGCTTTTTTAACATCTAGATAGTAGATGCGCTTACCTGCTTTGACGCTGCGTGAATACACGATTTCTGGCTCGTTTTTTCCTTCAAATCTACGATTTTCCATCTCTATAATCTTTCTATTTAGTTAATTGTGGTGCAAAGTTAATATATTTTTTTGAATTGGACAAATAAATTTGTAAAATTGGTAAAAAAAAGCAGGTATATTTGCACATGTTAAAAAAAATGAGTAATTTTGCAGCCGTAAAAGTGAACATTGTATATGATTAATCGAACATTGGTTAGGACAAAAGTCGTTCAGACTCTTTTTGCAAGTTTTGGTGGTAGTGATCACACTACATTATCTGCACGCAAGACTTTGTTGAATAAATTTTCCAGTACTTACAATTTGTATATTCTGCTGCTTCGTTTCTCGGACGAGTTAACGAGTTATGCGGAGGCTCAAATCAGCGAAAACAAGAAGCGCGCTCAGGTGCTGCATCAGGCATATAGTGCAAACCTGAATTTCGTGAATAATCGCATTGCCCAACAGGTATATAATCATCGTCGTGTGCGCAATCATATGGACAACGCTCATTTGAGTTGGGACACGGGTATGTTGGCCATTGAGAGTGCGTATAAGCAGTTGCAAGAGATGGATTTCTACAAAGCGTATATGCAGTTAGAAGTTCCAAGCTATGATGACGAGAAGGCGCTATGGAGGAAGATCTATGGTATGTTGCTAGAGAGTGACTATTTAGTTTCGGCATTGGATGAGATGGAAGTAGCGTTGGATCAAGAGGGTTGGACGACGGATGTGGATATGGTGTTGACCTATGTAGTAAAGACGATTAAACGCATGAAGGAAGAGGATGGTGATGAGTGGGAGTTGCTGGATATGTTTAGTACGGAGTCGGAGTTGGATTTTGCGAAGAATCTGTTGCAATTAAGCATTGAGCAATCGGAGGAGAATAAGGAGCTGATAGCTAGTTCTTTGGAGAACTGGGAGGCAGACCGCGTGGCATATATGGATCAGATTATATTGTTGGTAGCCTTGGCAGAGATTCGTAATTTTAACGAGATCGCATTGGAGATATCAATGAACGAGTATATAGAGATAGCGAAAGAGTATTCGAGCGACAAGAGTTATGTATTTGTCAATGGTGTACTTAACAAGATTGTGCGTGATTTGAAGGCAGCGAATAAGTTGTTTAAGGTGGTGAGATGAGCGGGCAGTAGGCTATAGGGTATAGGCGAGGAGAGTATAAAAGAAACTTAAAAAATATTTGAATATGTTAGATTACATTTTGTTACTTGCTCCAGCAACGACTGAGGGCGCAGTAGAAGGTGCTGCACAGGGCAGCAGTTGGTCATTTTGGTTAATGATGATCTTGATTTTTGTTGTGATGTACTTCTTTATGATTCGTCCACAGCAAAAGCGTCAAAAAGAGTTGCAAAAACAACGCGATGCATTGACAAAAGGAAGCAAAGTGGTAACTGCAGGTGGTATCTACGGTCAAGTAAAAGAGGTGCAAGAGACAGCTTTCTTGATCGAGGTAGCAAAAGAAGTGGTGATCAAAGTAGATAAAGGCAGTGTGTATGTAGCTGCTGAAGATGCTCAACAAGCGCCTAAGGCGTAGTGTCGGTATTGGGTCTCCGCATCAAAGAAGATGATAGGCTATAGGCGAAAATTGGTGTTTCGAGCATATTGGGACATACTGCAAAAGAAGGCAAAGATTTTTTGGCTATGGTTATGGCGGAAGGATGTAATTATCTTTCTGCTATTTGTAGGTTTAGCTAGTATCTTTTGGTGGGGTCAGGCAATGTCCTCACCAAGGGATATGCGTATGCGTATACCAGTGACATACATTGACATACCTGATTGCGTATCACTAGGAAGTGCTTTGCCAGAGAGTATTGAGATTATTGTTCGGGACGAGGGTAAGCAATTGCTTAAGGTTCGTCGTCAGGACCTGCATCTTCACGTCAATTTATCTGGTTATATGCAACAGGATTGTGGTGAGTTAGCATTAGTATCGGAGATATTGCGTCCGCGCCTATTGGAGCAGTTGCCAGGTTCGATGCGTTTGCAACATATCAGTCCTGAGGAGCATGTAGTAAAATATACATGTGAGTCGAGTAAGAAGGTGGCTGTACGCTTACAGGCGTCGGTGCGAATGGCAGAACAGTATCACCTGGTAAGTGCTGTACGGTTGACACCAGACTCGGTTGAGGTATATGGTGAGGGTTTGGATAGTATTGATTATATAGAGACTGATAGTATCATAGTGGAGGGTTTGCGAGACACAGTTCGCAAGGCGGTAAGTTTGCGCGTGCCTGAAGGGCTAAGGTTGTCAGATCATAGTGTGGAGGCGGAATGGGTTTCGGAGCAATTTACGGAGAAGGGTTTTACGCTACCCATATCGGTTAGGGGTGTGCCTGAAGGTGAGAGAATACGATTGTTTCCCCAGGTGGCAGATGTGACTGTAAGGGTAAGTGTAAAGCACTTTGCTAGTGTAATAAAGGATGACTTGGAGTTGTACTGCGATTATCCGGCGGTTGAGGAGATTGACTGTCTGGAGTTGCAGGTAACGAGCAGTAATCCACATGTGCGATATATTCGTATCCAACCGCATCAGGTAGAGTATATAATAGAGAGGTAGAGGCGGCTTAAAGCCGCGGTGTAGGTTGTAAAGTGTAAAGACTATATAAGATGAAAAAGATTCAGATGGTAGATCTGCAAAGTCAGTATCAGAAGATCAAGGTAGAAGTAGATCGTGGGATTCAGGAGGTGATTGATAGTGCGGCATTTATAAAAGGTGCTGCGGTGAGTAGGTTTGAGCAAAATTTGGCATCATATACAGGTGCTAAGCATGTTATACCGGTGGGCAATGGTACAGATGCGTTGCAGATAGCGTTGATGGCTTTAGGACTGAAGCCAGGTGATGAGGTTATTACTCCTACTTTTACCTTTATTGCTACAGCAGAGGTAGTGGCATTATTGGGATTGAAGCCTGTATTGGTGGATGTAGATTGGGACACGATGAATATATCGTTGGAAGCGGTAAGAAGGGCCATTACGGATAAGACGAAGGCGATAGTGCCCGTGCATTTGTTTGGTCAGTGCGCAGATATGGAGGGATTATTGGAGTTGGCCAAAGAGAAGGGTCTGTATATTGTAGAGGATGCGTGTCAAGCGATAGGTTCTAAGTATCAGTTTTCGGATGGTGTGACAAAGCAAGCTGGTACGATGGGTGATATAGGTTGTACAAGTTTTTTCCCATCAAAGAATTTAGGTTGTTATGGTGATGGTGGTGCTATTTTCACGAACGATGATGCATTGGCTGGAAAGATGCGTGCAATAGCGAATCACGGTATGGTGGTAAGATATTACCATGAGATGGTGGGTGTGAATAGCCGTTTAGATAGTATTCAAGCGGCGATTTTGGATGTAAAATTGCAGTATTTGGATGAATATATAGCAGCTCGTCAGAAGGCGGCAGCGTATTATGACAAGGCATTTGAGGGTAAGGATTGGCTGTTGACTCCAGTTTGTAGTAATCGTTCGACGCATGTGTATCACCAGTATACGCTTCGATTGAAGGATGTGGATCGCGATGCATTGCGCGGTGCATTGGCAGAGAAAGGGATACCCGCGATGGTGTATTATCCTGTGCCATTGCATTTGCAGGAGGCGTATAAGGATGCTCGTTATGGTGAGGGTGCGTTTCCAGTGGCAGAGCGCTTGGCAGAATGTGTATTGTCGTTGCCGATGCATACAGAGTTGGATGAGGAGCAATTGGAGTATATCACGCAAAGCGTGGTAGAGTGTAGGGTGTAAGGTGATAAGTGTAGGGTGTAAAGGCTAGGATATGGGAAATAAGTTGACATTGGTACAGCAGCAGCGGATGCAGATGCGTTTGTCTCCCGCGCAGATTCAAGTGATGCGTATGTTGGAATTGCCAGCATGCGAGTTGCAGGCGCGTATTAATGAGGAGTTGCAAGCCAATCCAGCTTTGGAAGAGGGTAAAGAAGAGACGGATGAGCAGGGTTATACGGATTTGGAGGGGCAAGAAGGTGAGTATGAAAATCCGTTGAAGAACGAAGATTTTGATTATGACGACTATGTGCAAGACGACGATATGCGTGAAACGCAAGGAGGTAGTGGCCGTCAACACGAAGATATCCCATTTTCAATGGGAATGAGTTTTTCGGAATATTTAAAGGGTCAGATATACCTGACTAAGATGAATAAGGCGGATCGTCATATTGCAAAGTTTGTAGTCGGCAATATTGACGATGATGGGTATTTGCGTCGAACTGTAGAAGAACTAGTGGATGACTTGAGTTTTCGTGAGGGTTTGGTAGTGAGTGAAGATAAGATGCAGGAGATAGTGGATGCGGTGAAGGAGTTTGATCCTGTGGGTGTTGGAGCATACGATTTGCAAGAATGTTTGTTGATACAGTTGGATCGTAAGGAAGAGGTGACAAGCGGTGTGGAATTGGCAAAGAAGATATTGACTCACTATTTTGATGCATTTTATCGTCATCAGTTTGATAAGATTGGCCAGCGGTTGCAAGTGAGTGAGGAAGAGTTGAAAGAAGCGATGAATGAGATTGTGCGTTTGAATCCTCGTCCGGGTAATGCATGGTCAGGGACCTTGGTAGACAGAAATCAATCGATAGTGATTCCAGATTTCATTGTGGAGCAAGTGGATGATGATTTGGTGATTAGTTTGAACAACGGTAATATCTCGGATTTGCATGTTTCGGCAGATTATCAGCGTATGTTGGAGGAATTTTCGTGTCCGACTAGTCATAATACGGCTCAGATTAAGGAGGCGGCAAAGTTTGTGAAGACAAATGTGGAGAATGCGAAATACTTTATTGATGCTATTCGTCAGCGTAATGAGACGATGATGAAGAGCATTGAAGTATTGGTTGGTTTGCAGCGCGATTTCTTTTTGCAGGGTGACAGCATGTATATGCGTCCTTTGACCTTGAAGGATGTGGCAGATCGTACGGGTTATGATGTATCAACTATTTCTCGAACTTTTTCGAATAAGTATGTTCAGACTGAGTGGGGTATATTCCCATTGAAGTTTTTCTTCTCAGATAAGATAGCCAATAGTGAAGGAGCAGAGATTTCGACGCGTGAGATCAAGCAGAAGCTGCGTGAAGTGATAGATCAGGAGGACAAGAAGAATCCAGTGACTGATGATCAGTTGGTGGAATTGATGCATGCCGCAGGTTATCCGATAGCTCGTCGAACCGTAGCGAAGTACAGGGAGCAGATGGGTATAGCCGTCGCAAGATTACGCAAGCAGATGTTTTGATGGATGGAGAGGTGGTTGAGGATATTGTCGGAAGCATATAGTATAGTGCTCTACCCTATGCTGATGCCTGTGTATGGGATTGTGTTGTTTTGTGCTGGTGTAGTCCAGATCACGCCTACTTTACCGAAAGCGTATATATGGTTGTGCATAGGTGGTACGATAGTGCTGACGGTGGTGATTCCTGTATTGTTGTTGCTGTATATGAAGCATAAGGGGCGTATTGCATCGCTTCATTTGGATGATCGGAATGAGCGTACAATGCCGTATATATACACGGTGGTATGCTACGGTTTTTGGGCGTATTTTTTGCGTGGGACGATGGGTTTGCCTGATTTGATGTTATGGATTACATTTGGTGCGATGGTAGCACTGGGTATTGTGACAGTGGTGAATAGGTGGTGGAAAATCTCAGCCCATTTGACGGGTATGGGTGGATTATTGGGAGGAGTGTGTAGCTATGCGTTGTACTATTCGATGTTGCCAAGTAGTTTGTTAGTGTTTTTGCTGTTGGCGGCATTGCTGTTAATGTATGCACGGATATATTTGGAAGCTCACACACCATTGCAGGTGGTATGTGGAATGTTAGTAGGATTGGTCAGTACATTTGTGCCATCTATGATTATGATTTATGCGTAGGATAGTGTTGTTCATATTACTGCTTTGGTGTAGTATAACATATGCAGCACCGACACTCAGTGAAAGTGCGCGTGTGAGTTTGTTAACTTGCACTCCAGGCACGGAAGTATGGTCGAAGTACGGTCATACAGCTATACATATAGAGGATGAGATAGAGGGTATAAATGTAGTGTTTAATTATGGGATATTTAATCTGATGTCAGATGATTTCTATTGGAAGTTCGTCAGGGGTGAGACTTATTATCAATTAGGAATTGACTCTTATGCGTCGTTTGAACGATTCTATGGAAGTATAGGTAGGAAGACATATTATCAGGAGCTGAATCTGACGGTGGCGCAGAAGCAAAAGATATGGGATGCGTTGCTAGTGAATTATCGTCCGGAGAATAGGTACTATTTGTATAATTTTGTGTTTGATAACTGCGCGACCCGTCCGTATTACCTATTAAAAGAAGCTTTGGGTGATAGCATTGTATCGAAGTATAAAGGGTATGCGGGTGTCAGTTTTCGCGATGCTATTTCACATTATACGGGTAAGGGTTCATGGGTGAATTTCGGTATCAATATGATCTTCGGCAGTAAGGCGGACAAGAAGATGACGAATGAAGAGCGATTGTTTTTGCCAGAGGAGTTGATGCATTATGTATCGGAGGCAAAGCTGGAGGATGGAAGTCCGTTGGTTAAGGAGCAAAAAATCAGAGCGTTTGAAATTGCTACAGTACCATGGTATGCAAAGTGTTGGTGGGGTATCGTATTGTTTGGCATAGCGATGGTAGGGTTGTCGCTATGGGACAGAAGACGCGGTAGATGCAGTTGGGGAGTGGATGTAGCATTGGTAATATTGTATGTAGTATTGCTATGCTTGGTGGTATTTTTAACCTTCTTCTCGTGTCATCCGTTGGTGGGTTTCAACTGGCGATTGCTACTGTTGCCACTGATACATGTAGGATCGAGAGCGGTATATTTTGTAAAGAAATAAATAAGTATAAGATATGATATTTTACGAATTGAAGATTAGTTATACTCGTCAGACCGGCGAGGATAACCCAAAAGCGGTGAAGGAGACCTACCTGGTGGAGGGTTTGACCGCAGCTGATGTAGAAGAGCGTTTGCTAGGCGAGATACAAAAGTATATCTCAGGTGAATGGGAGACAAAGAGTTGCAAGCAAGTGCAATTCTATGATCTGATTCCTAATCCAGAGGGCGATCAATGGTATAAGGCTCGTGTAGAGATGATTACCATAGAGGATAACGGCAAGGAAAAACGCAAAGCAGTAACTATCTACGTACAAGCGGGTAATATCACGGAGGCGAATAAATCATTGCATCAATCGGTAAGCAATTTGGATTGCGAGGTGATTAGTATCACTCGTTCGCCAATTCTGGAGGTTTTCCGCGGCGTATAATGACGGAAATACAACAACATATTGCTTCTATTCGCGCAGATATCCCTGCTGGGGTGACATTGGTATGCGTGAGTAAGTTTCATAGTAATGATGCTATAATGGAGGCGTATGAAGTTGGTGAGCGAGATTTTGGTGAGAGTCGTGTGCAGGAGTTGTTGCCCAAGTATGAGGCGTTGCCCAAGGATATTCGTTGGCATTTTATCGGACATCTGCAGACGAATAAGGTGAAGCAGATTGTGCCGTTTGTGCATATGATCCACTCGGTAGACAGTGTGCGCTTGCTGGAAACCATCAACCGCGAAGCGGAGAAGATTGGACGCCGCGTGAAAGTGTTGCTCGAGGTACATGTGGCGAAAGAGGCAAGTAAATCGGGTTTTACGCCTGAAGAGTTCTTATCACTCATCACTCATAGTTCATCACTCATCTCCGCCTACCCATGGGTAGAGATCTGCGGGGTGATGGGCATGGCAACCAACACCGACGACAAGCAAGAATGGCGCCGTTGCTTCCGCGAGATAAAACATCTTGCCTCTAGCCTTATAGCCAATAGTTCGCCAAGCGAGCGTCCTCAGATATCGATGGGCATGTCAGATGACTATCAGGTGGCCATTGAAGAAGGTAGCACCATGGTGCGCATAGGCTCCACTATATTTGGGTCTCGGAATTACTAATAAACAACACATCCCACGGATAGCACGGATTGACACAGATACGAAAGAACATCTGTAATGACCAATAAAATCAGAGGTATAGTATAAGATTATGACAATTATCCTTGATATGGGCGGCGTGTTAATGAACCACAATATGCCCGAATGCATCGCTCGTTTTACCGATATCCTTGGCGAAGAAAAGATGAAAACCATCCTCGGCCTTGCCACCAACGGTGAGGGCACTGCTGATAGCCTAATGGAGTGTTATGAGCGTGGGGACATTTCCACAGACACTTTTATAGACAGCATTCTACAGCATGCTCAGCGGCCCGCTACTCGCGCGGAAGTGATTGCCGCATGGAATGCGATGCATGGCGGCATTCCAAAGGAGCATTTGCAAAGGATTCAATCGTGGAAAGATGCGGGGCATCGCCTATTTCTCTTGAGCAATAACAACGATTTGCATTGGCATCATATCCTCTCTTTGTACAATATGTCGATGTTTGAGCATTGCTTTGCATCGCATTTGATGCACATGAGCAAACCCGATTCGCGTATTTACGAAACAGTAGATAGGCAACTGCGCGAATGGGGATGTGAGCAACCATTCCACTTTGTGGATGATATTGAAATTAATCGAGAGGCAGCAGAGCAGTTGGGGTGGAAGACTTACGAAACGATTTACGAAGTAAAGATATAATAAAAGGAGGCTAGGGAGCCTCCTTTCTTATTAAATTATTGTTTACATCTCAGGTGTGTAGATTGAAGTGCTTCGGCGAGGTTGAGGACGGTTTGGTGGCAGGCCCCCGATTCGTCGTGAAGTTTGGGAGCAAGGCGCTGAAGACTAAGGTATATCTTTTCTGCTTCAGTTAGGGCAGTAAGAGAAGTTTCGCTAGCGTCTATTGCCTTGCTGAGCAGCAAGTTCATCATATCCACGGCACACCAGAACATCGCCAGACTGGTATATTTGCCGTGATGCACTCGGTACATGGGTAGTATGGCGTTATACGCCTCCTCTACCCTGCCCTCGCGGCGAAGTTCGAAGATGTCTTTGACAGTCATGGTTCAAAGTTGTTCAATGTTGTTCAAGATGGTTCAAAGTTGAACGCAAAGCGCTGAACTATTTTGAACAGCGCAAAGCGCTTTTGAACTATTTATCTGCGGCGTAAGCCTTGCATTTGCTGCATCTTCTTCATCATCTTGCTCGTTTGCTCAAACTGCTTGAGGAAGCGGTTGACCTCCACGATGGACGTTCCTGAGCCCTTGGCAATACGATTCTTGCGGCTACCATTGAGCAGAGCGGGGTTAGCTCGCTCCGCAGGAGTCATGGATGAGATGATGGCTTCAATAGGTTTGAAAGCATCGTCGCTAATCTCAACATCCTTGAGTGCTTTGCCCATACCAGGTATCATTCCCATAAGGTCTTTCATTGAGCCCATCTTCTTGATTTGAGCAAGCTGAGAGAGAAAGTCGTTGAAGTCGAATTGGTTTTTAGCAATTTTCTTGCTGATACGGCGAGCTTCTTCCTCATCGTATTGCTCTTGCGCGCGCTCCACGAGTGAAACGACATCACCCATGCCCAAGATACGATCTGCCATACGGGATGGGTGGAAGACATCAAGTGCATCCATCTTCTCGCCTGTACCGATGAACTTGATAGGTTTTTGCACTACAGAGCGTATGCTGAGGGCAGCACCGCCTCGGGCATCGCCATCAAGTTTGGTAAGAATAACTCCATCAAAATCAAGGCGATCGTTGAATTCCTTAGCGGTATTCACGGCATCTTGACCGGTCATGGCATCTACTACGAAGAGGGTCTCTTGTGGGTTGATAGCTTGTTTGATAGCAGCAATCTCTTGCATCATCTGTTCATCCACAGCTAGACGACCGGCAGTATCGACGATGACAACATCATAGCCATAGACTTTAGCCTCTTGGATGGCTTTTTGTGCCTTGATGACGGGGTTGGCTTCTCCTTCGCCAGTATATACTTTGGCGTTGATTTGTTCGCCGAGTACACGGAGTTGTTCGATAGCAGCAGGGCGATAAACATCGCATGCAACCATCATGACTTTTTTATTTTTCTTGGTTTGGAGATAGTTTGCTAGTTTTGCAGAGAAGGTGGTCTTACCCGAACCTTGAAGACCACTCATGAGGATGACAGAAGGGGTTCCTTTGAGGTTGATCTCAGCCGCTTCACCACCCATGAGGTTAGCGAGTTCGTCGTGGGTGATTTTGACCATGAGTTGTCCTGGACGGACAGCGGTCATGACATTTTGGCCAAGTGCTTTCGCCTTTACTTGGTCAGTAAATTGCTTAGCAGTCTTGTAGTTGACATCGGCTTCTAAGAGTGCTTTGCGGATATCCTTGACTGTTTCTGCGATATTGATTTCGGTGATACGACCTTCACCTTTGAGAATCTTAAATGATCTTTCTAGTCTTTCTGATAAATTGTCAAACATAGTACTCCATTTTAATTTAGACTGCAAAAGTACAAAAAAAATCCGAACCTTGCAAGAGAATCAAGTTATTATTCGGCAAAGTTAGCCTAATCACTAACTAATCACTAAGTAATCACTAACTAATCACTAACTAATCACTAAGTAATTATAATTGAGTAATGAAAAAAAACTGAGGAGGGGTTGCATATATGCAAAAAAAATAGTAATTTTGCAGACTATATTACATTTAGGCATATAGTGGCAGGAGGAAATTGGAATGCTTCGCAGAGTGATGAAATACATACGCGATAAGGAGTTGCTGGAGAAGGGCGCTAGGGTGTTGGTATGCGTGAGCGGAGGAGCCGATAGCGTAGCCCTACTGGATGTATTGCGACGCGGAGGCTATAAATGTGTAGTGGCACACTGCAATTTTCATTTGCGAGGCGAGGAGAGCGACCGGGATGAGGCTTTTGTAAGGGAGTTGTGCGAGAGGCGAGAGGGGAGAGGCGAGAGGCTAGAGGCGAAAGGCGGGAGGCGAGAGGTGGAATGCGGGGGATTTATAGTGAAGCATTTTGACACGGAGGGATATGCCAGAGAAAAGGGAGTGAGCATTGAGATGGCAGCAAGGGAGTTGCGCTATAGTTGGTTTGCAGAGTTAGCTGCGCAAGAGGGATGCGAGGCGATAGCCGTAGCGCATCATCAGAACGATCAAGCGGAGACCGTGCTGCTGAATCTGAAGCGTGGAACGGGAATACGAGGGTTATGTGGCATGCGGGCAAAGAGTGCAAATCCGTATGGTCTCCAATATAGTATAGAGGCGAAAGGTGGTGATGTACCGATTATTCGTCCGCTATTATGTACAACGAGAGATTATATTGAGCATTATCTGAGGGATATTAGGCATTTGGACTGGGTGGATGACTCGACGAATAGCGATACGAAGATCAAGCGCAACGCTGTGCGTGAGCAGTTGAAGAGTTATAGCAAAGCTGAGATTGAGCATATTGCAGCGACAGCAGAACGGATGCAAGGGTATGTAGATTGGTTGGATGAGAGAGAGACGAAAGAGGCAGGTAGAGCGAAATTGTACGAGGAGTTGAAGGACTATGGTTTTGCGGAGATTGACAAGATATATGATGCGTTAGAATCGGGCGTAGGAGGGAAAGTGTTTGAGTCAGCGACGCACAGAGTGATTATTCGGCGAAAGTCGATGAGAGTGGAGGCGAAGCGATGAAGAGATATGGTATTATAGGAAATCCGTTGGGGCACTCGTATTCGGAACAGTATTTCACGGCATTGTTTGCGCGTGAGGGTATAGATGCGGTATATCACCCCTATGCAATAGAAGATATAGAGTCGGCAAAGAAATTGCTAGAAGAATTGGAGGGAATGAATGTGACCTATCCATACAAGGAAGCCATCATCCCGTATTTGCGTGGGGTGGACGCGGTGGCGAGTAGGATTGGTGCGGTAAATGTGGTCCATCGGGGGAAGGGTTATAATACGGATTGGATAGGTTTTAGGGACAGTTTGTGTCCATTGCTTAGCAAGGGCGACCGACGCGCGTTGTTGCTGGGCACTGGGGGAGTGAGTAAGGCGATACAGTACGCGTTGATGGATCTGGGGATTGAGTTTACATTGGTGAGTAGGGGTAAGCCTACCCCCATCCTCTCCCTGGAGGGAAGGGTGTTGAGTAGCGAAACAGTTATAGGCTATGAGGAGGTGGATGAGTGGGTGCTAGCTGAGCATCAGATAATAGTGAATTGCACTCCGCTAGGGATGCATCCGTATGAAAACGAGTTGCCAGACATTCCTTATGGCTATCTAACAAGCAACCACCTATTATACGATTGCATTTATAACCCAGATAGAACTTTGTTTCTGCAGAAGGGCAAAGAAATGGGTTGTAGAATAAAAAATGGACTTGAAATGTTACACCTGCAAGCAGATAACGCTTGGTTAATATGGAAATAGATATGAAAAAAACAATGATTATATTGGCTGCGATCTTGATGGCCGGCAGTCAACTGAATGCACAGTTAGTGTTAGAAAATGAGGCGGCAATGGTTTATTACATGCCGAAGAATGAGTTGGCTATCACACTTCATTACACGGTGGTGGATGAAGAGCCAGGTATTTTTTATCAATATGCGAAGCGCTATTTGGGTGCAAAGCAAGTAATTACGGAATCGAAGAGGAGTTGTGTGTTGACGCATGTGAGTACAGAGTTACTGACGAGTGCGGACACGCAGCGGGCATATAAGATAACGGCTGGCCAAGGAATAAAGGAGCAGTTGATTAGTTTGAGTGATGATGGTAGGTTGTTGGGGTATAATGTGGCTATAGAGGAGGCGACAGAGTCGCAACTGTTTAGTGGAAAAGCAGATTCCTACAGCATCGAGAATGAGGTGTTGATGCCATTGTTGGAGGAGCAGTTTGTGGCTAGTTCGACAGCAAAGATGGCAGAGGGTGCAGCGAAGTTGATATATCGTCTTCGTGAAACACGATTGAACTTGTTAGCCGGTGAGGTGGAGCATGTGCCTGCAGATGGTAAGTCGATGGAATTGGTATTGGCAGAGTTGGAGAAGCAAGAGCAGGCATTGGTGGAGTTGTTTGTAGGGAAGAAGAAGGTTAGCAGTGGCAGTAAGACGCTGCGTTATAAGCCAGAGGAGTGTGTGTATGATGCGGTGTTGTGTAGGTTTTCTTTGCATAGTGGTGTAGTGGATGCGAACGATTTGAGTGGTGAGCCGCTGTATATCAGTGTGGATGCGACTCAGGAGATGGTTCAGCCGTTGGTAGAGGAGAACAGCAAGGTGCCGGCATTGTCGCAGTTGTATTATAATTTGCCTGGTGAGGCGGATGTAGTGTTGAAGTATAAGGGTGAGGAGTGGATGCGTGCTCATTATCAGATAGCTCAGTTGGGTGTAGCGATACCGTTGGCGAAGCAGTGGTTTACGGGTAAGGATATTCCGGTGATTAGGTTAAATCCAGAAACGGGTAATATTTTGTCGATAGAACAATGAGAAAGTTATTGTGTGTAATAGTGCTGTTGGGCAGTATATTGGGCATGCATGGTCAGGAGCTGCGTTGTACGGTGACGATCAATTCGGATCAAGTACAGGGTAGTAATAAGGAGATGTTTGCGACCCTGCAGCAAAGCATAGAGGAGTTAGTTAATACGACTCGATGGACGAACATGACTTTTCAGGAGAAGGAGCGTATAGAGTGTACGATGCTGTTGGTAGTGAAGAGTGTGGCTGATGGTATGTGGAATTGTGAGTTTACGTGCCAAAGTCGTCGCCCTGTGTATGGAACGAGTTATTCGACCCCGACACTAAATTTCAAGGACAATAATTTTGTGTTCACCTATCAAGAGCATGATCGTATTGATTATCAGCAGAGTATGTTTACGACAAATTTGACGGCGTTGTTAGCATATTATTGTTATCTGATTATCGGTCATGATATGGATTCGTTTGCGAAGTTGGGTGGTACGCCATATTTTCAGGTATGTGAGAACATCGTGACGGCCGCTCAATCCGCATCACTAGACAATATAGAGGCAGCTGGTTGGAAGGCGTTTGAGAGCAATAGGAATCGGTATGCTCTGATTAATAACCTAATGGATGAGGCGTTTAAGAAATACCGCATTTACTATTACGATTATCACCGTCATGGTTTGGATGAGATGTCGGGTAATGTGTCAAATGGTCGTGCTCGTATTGCGAAGGATATGAAGGTATTGAAAGAGGCATATAATGCTCGTCCAGCGACCTATGTAGTGAATGCTTTTTTGGATGCGAAGTCGGATGAACTAGTGAATATATTTAAGAAGGGCACGAGTGAGGAGAAGAAGATGGTGTATGAATTGCTGATGGATATTGATCCAACAAGGCAGAACACATACGATGAGATAAATCGCGATTAACAAACTGATAAATAAACATTAAAACATATGAATATTTCGTATAACTGGCTCAAACGCTACATTGCGCTGAACGATAGTGCAGAAGAAGTAGCAAAGATATTGACTTCCATTGGTTTGGAAGTAGGCAAAGTAGAAAAAGTACAAACTATCAAAGGTGGTTTGGAAGGATTGGTTGTAGGTGAAGTCATCACCTGTGTGGATCACCCCAATTCAGATCACCTGCATATCACCACCACCCGTGTAGCTCCAGGCGCAGAGCCATTGCAAATCGTGTGTGGAGCACCTAATGTGGCAGCAGGTCAGAAGGTGATAGTGGCTACAGTAGGCACGGTACTCTATGACGGTGATGAGAAGTTTACGATTAAGAAAGGCAAGATTCGCGGCGAGGAGTCACTAGGTATGATTTGTGCAGAGGATGAGATTGGTGTGGGAAGTAGCCATGATGGTATCATGGTATTGCCAGCCGATACGCCAGTAGGTATGCCAGCAAAGGAGTATTTTGGTGTAGAGGATGACACTCTGATTGAAGTTGATATCACTCCTAACCGTGCAGATGGCGCTAGTCACTATGGTGTAGCAAGGGATTTGTATGCGTATTATCAAGCTCATGGTCAAAACATCGCCATCACCAAACCTTCTGTAGAAGCGTTCAAGGTGGATAGTAATAATCTGCCGATTGAAGTTATCGTAGAGAATGCATCGGCTTGCCCTCGTTATACGGGTGTAAGCATCAAGGGGGTAACAATTAAAGAATCACCAGATTGGTTGAAGAAGGCTTTGAGTACGATAGGTATTCGTCCGATCAACAACGTGGTGGATGTCACCAATTTTGTTCTCCATGAGATGGGACAAGCACTCCACTCGTTTGATGCAGATAAGATCAGAGGTGGCAAGGTGATTGTGAAGAATGCTACAGAAGGACAGAAGTTCGTTACACTAGATGGTGTAGAGCGTACCTTGTCTGCTGCTGACTTAATGATTTGCAATGCCGAGGAGCCCATGTGTATTGCAGGTGTGTTTGGTGGGCAAGACTCTGGTATCAGTGAACAAACCACTAATGTCTTCCTTGAGAGTGCATACTTCGACCCAGTGAGTATCCGTAAGACTGCACGCCGTCATCAATTATCAACAGACGCAAGTTTCCGCTATGAGCGTGGTTGCGATCCAAACAATACCTTATACGTATTGAAGCGTTGTGCGTTGCTGATTCAAGAGGTCGCTGGTGGTGAGATTGCCATGGAAGTAACGGATCAAGGTCAAACTGCTTTTGAACCATTCCCAGTGGAATTAAATTTGGACCGCACCAACGCCCTTATTGGCAAGGAACTCGGCGAGGAGAAGATCGAAACTATCCTCAAAGCACTTGAGGTATATATATACAGCAAGAATGGCAATGTATGGAGCATCGGTGTACCTCGTTACCGTGTGGATGTACAACGCGAATGCGATGTAGTAGAGGACATCTTGCGTATCTATGGCTTTAATAATGTGGAGTTCCCAGAGAAACTCAACACAAGTTTGAGCTATAGTCAAAAGCCCAACCCAGTGGCAGTTCAAATCCGCATCTCTGAGCAGTTGACCGCTCAAGGTTTCAATGAAATATTGAACAATTCGCTCACCAAGATGAGTTATTACGAGGCATTGGAAACATACACATTGGCTACGTGCGTGAAGATCATGAACCCACTTAGCCAAGATCTGGGTGTGATGCGTCAGACATTGCTCTTTGGTGGTTTGGAAAGTATTCAGCGCAATGCTAATCGCAAGAATGCGGATTTGAAGTTCTATGAGTTTGGCAATTGCTATCATTATGACGCAGAAAAGATCGCTAGCCGTCAGGCCAAAGATCCACATTGGGTATATGATCCACTGTATGCATACAGCGAGGAGCCACACTTGGCATTATGGTTGACGGGTAATAAGACCTCACAATCATGGGTACTGAAGGAAGAGAAGACTAGCTTCTATCAGTTGCATGCCTATGTGGCGAATGTACTTCGCCGTTTGGGCGTTGCTTACAAGTTAGCCCCAATAACAGCCAACGAGTTGTATGAGGACGGCATGGTTATTCTCGCTCCTAATGGCAAGCAGATTGGTGTGATGGCTATTGTAGCCAAGAAACAACTCAAAGCATTTGATATTGACAACCCAGTATATTATGCAGATTTGGATTGGAATATGGTGCTTCGTTTGCACAAGCAATACAAGCCTGTTATCAACGATCTGCCAAAATACCCAGAAGTGAAGCGTGATTTGGCGTTGTTGGTGGATAAGTCAGTTAAGTTTGCAGATTTGGCAGCAGCAGCCATGGCTACAGAAAAGAAGTTGCTGAAGCAAGTAACGCTCTTTGATGTTTACGAAGGAAAGAACCTGGAGGCTGGCAAGAAGAGCTATGCGCTCTCGTTCATTCTCCAAGACACAGAGAACACCCTGAAAGATAAGCAGATTGAGTCTATCATGGCTAAGTTGCAAAAGACCTTTGAGGAGAAGTTCGCTGCAAAGCTTCGTTAATGACGTACGAGGAATATATACACGAACAACAAACAGCATTCGCCGAAGAACATTCGGACGAATGCTGTTTCGTAGAGGATCAAGCCGAAGGCGTGTTTGTGAGAGGACATTAGATGAATGGCGCATACCATATAGCAGTATTTGCATCGGGTGCTGGTAGCACATTGCAAAGATTGATTGATAGCCAAAATAGATATGGCTATCGTGTGGCATTAGTAGTAGTAAATCGCGAGTGTATGGCGGCAGATCGAGCGGCAAAATCGAATATCCCTACCCTACAAACCAAAGACTGGGAGACGATTGATAAATCACTCCGCGCTCATGATATCCAACTGATAGTATTGGCAGGTTTTTTGGCTATTATTCCACATTGGATATGCGAAAAATGGGAAGGACAGATTATCAATATCCACCCGTCCTTATTGCCCAAGCATGGCGGCAAAGGCATGTATGGTATCCGAGTGCAAGAGGCAGTCTTAGCCGCAGGCGATAAGGAGGCAGGATGCACAGTGCATTACGTGAGTGCAGAAGTAGATGGTGGTAAAATCATCGCCCAATCCATAGTAGGAGTAGAATCTAACGACACGCCCGAAAGTCTAGCCCAGCGCGTACAGCAAGCCGAGAAAGAGCTGCTACCACAGGTAGTGGGAAGACTAAAGGCAGAAGATTATAGTTAGGATTTTTTTTCCAACGATTTGGTCCATTGGATGTAGCCATACACACAGTTGGCGCACCAGAAAGCATACTGCGCAGCCATGCAGTAGTTTTCGGCACGCATCCACATGACCATGGCCAAGACATCAACCATCAGCCATAGATACCATTGTTCGCGGTATGCCATCACCATTAATATTTGAGCAAGTATGGCAGGAACGGTGGTGAAAGCGTCCAAGTAGGGTTGTGGATCATCTGTATATAGATGTAGTAGCCATCCCGCGAATGTAGACAAAGCAACAATGGCAAGAATCATTATGGAAATGAGCTTAGGATTAAGTTGCCTCGTTATTACTTGTAATGTATTGTCATCCAATCGTCTTCGCCAGCAATAGACGCCATAAATCATGGTAATAAAATAGTAAAAATTGATAGCAATCTCGGCATAAAAATGCTCCAAGCAACAAAGATAGGTATATGTGCCAACTTGCGCGAATCCGAAGACGAATGTTAGGATATTACCTTGTGCTCCAAGCACGACTGAACAAATACCAAGCATGCCACTAAGAAGTGCAATAGGGTTGTGAGGTGCAATAATATACACTCCGATTTGCACCAACAAACCCAAGGAGAGGAATAGCCAAGTAGCAGGAGAGATAGAGCGTATCGCGTTACTTTTTCTTGACATCTTTGCTTATCAAAGCTTTGGGTTTAGACAATACTTGAGGGCGTGCCAGGTGATCAAATACTTCTTCAAAATCCCAGTTGGCACGCAGTTTGAGTTTTTTAGGATAATAATAGATTGGTTCGGGTTGGCGGCGTTGCATCCAATCACCTGTGGTCCATTGTCCATCGCCATTCAAGTCAATATATAAGCGTAGGTAGAAAGTCGTAGGTTTGAGGTATTGGAAGAATGCGCCATCTATAGTAGCTGGCAGTTCCTTGACTATTTTCTCCTTCTCGTCAAGCAATTGGATACGTGCACGGGTATCCAAAGTGGCCATCTTCACACGGAGAGAAGAATAATCATTTTTGGATTTAAGTTTTAGATTTTTTTGAATACTATCATTGCCCACGCCATAGATATCCACACAAGCAGCGGAGTCTATCTTGAGTTGGTAGGACTCTTCGGCTAGCAGGTTAGCCACGATGTACAAACGCATGGCAGCAGAATCAGAGCGCAATATCTCAAATGGCAAGGGTTGGAAGATGGTATCTACCTTATGGAATAGATGGAATAGGGAGTCATGTACAAAGGCCAGCGGGAAAGGAGAAGTAATATCGAGAGTATCGAAAATATCAAACGAATTAGACGCGTTGGATTTGAGTTCTAGTTTGCGCTCACGCTTCTTTCGTTCGACGGCTTCGCGGGCTTTGTCAGACATACGTGGACGACGATATACAGCCAAGATGGTATCTGTCTGAGGAACAAGGTTGTATACTGAGTCGGTAACTTGGTATTGCATTTGCACATATATACTATCCATGGCAATAGCAGCGGAGTCGGTAAGCCAATAAGTGATTGTATCCATATTTGGAGATACTTGCACGAGGCTATAGTCCGTGAAATCCACCCAAGCAGAATCCGTTTTCAAAGAATCCATTTCGCTAGGTCGCAAAGCGCGAATGACAGGCATAGCGGTTTGCGGTGCTGAGAAGATAAGGGTAAACGCATGTTGCTCCTCACGACGCACACCTTGGAAATATTGACGCTGTTTACTCTCGTCAAAATACCAAAGCACCAACGAATCGGGGTAGAAGTGTGTGACAGCATGGTGCATAATAGAGTCTGGTAAACGAGTGAAGAGTGTATCGCCCGTGATAGTATCAAGGGCTAGCGTGTCACGCCATAGCGTGTCGGAGTGCATATGGATCTCAAATGATGGCGTAATAAGAGAATCATAAAAAGCTAATCCCTCACCAGGTTGATAGAGAAAATCACGGCTGATATCATTGAGTGCATAGAGACGATATTGACCGGGTTGGATATTATGAATGGTGAAATTACCTTCGGAATCGGTTCGTGCCACACGACTAAAGGGGAATGCACTCAAGGCAGAGTCATTCGTATTACGATGGATACCCACTAAAACAGCGGGTTTAGGGTTAAGTGTAGCCGCATCATAAACACGGCCTGAAACGGCAAGTGAGTCAATGTGATCACCTGTAGAGAAGGCAAAAACATATCCTTCTAACGGAACTTTCTCATTATAATCACATATTGCGGTACCAAAATTGATCGTATAGGTTGTAGAGTCTTGCAGTGGCTCTTGGAAGGTGACAGCTAGGGTCTTGCCAACGGCTTTCACCTCAGGTGCATTCTGCTGAGGAGGAGAGATGAGAACATTATTTTGAATATCATCTAACTGGATGTATTCATCAAAGGTTACTTCTATTTTTTTACCCTGATATGCCAATACGCCATTGATGGGTGATTCCTTGAGTACCTTAGGTGGAATCGTGTCGCGAGGTCCTCCTTGAGGTCCTTGCCCACGATTGGCACATGACGCCATTAATAGCATCGATATAGCGACTATGTAGAGATATTTAGATTTCATATTTAAGAAGCAGTACTCAGGGTTTTCAGTTCGTATCCCTCGGATTGTAACCATTTGATTATCAATGGCAGTAAATGTAACATTTTATCTCGTGACTTGAGCGAGTCGTGCAAGACAATAATACTGCCATTGCGGGTATATCTTTTCACGACAGATAGCATTTTCTCGACAGAATAAGATGGATTGTAATCATGCGTAAGCACATCCCATAGATAGATATTATAGCCAGCTTGTAGCAAGGCTTTTTTTTGTGTGCGACGCATCCTGCCATGCGGGGGGCGAAAGAGGTCGGTTTGTAATAGTTGAGCAGCATGCTGAACATCTGCTATATAGTCATGTGTGCAAGATTGACAGCCACGCATATGGTGGTAGGTGTGATTACCCACAGCATGACCATCCGCCCGGACACGAGCCAACAGCTGAGGATAGCGTTCTGCATTTTCCGCCACCATGAAGAAGGTGGCTTTGACATTGTATTGGTGTAGGATATCTAACACCTGCGGTGTACACTGGGGAATAGGACCATCATCGAAGGTCAGATAAACGGCCTTCGATGATGGATTCATTCGCCATACAACGCCGCGATAAAGGCGCTGCATCCATGTTGGGAATTGATATAATAGTCTGATAAACACTAAACTATAGCGTAGCGTTCACTAATCATCATAATCAATCACCCCAAGCCAATGCAGAAGCGCCTAACACAGCAGCATCAGCCTCTTTCAAATCAGAGAAGAGCACTTGCACCTTGTTTCGCCACAAAGGCAATACATTCTCGTTCATGGCTTTCTCCACAGGGTCTTTGATCCAATGACCAGACTTGGTCAAGCCACCAAAGAGGACGATAGCCTCTGGTGCACTGAATGCGATGAAGTCTGCCAATTGTTGACCGAGGATAGTACCTGTATAATCGAAGATTTGTTTTGCGACCTCGTCGCCTTGCTCAGCTGCATCAAAGACATCCTTAGAGGTGATAGCATCGATATCGAGGTTGCGGAGTATAGTCTCCTTGGTAGTAGAAGAGATGATCTCCTTAGCTGTGCGTGCTACGCCAGTAGCTGAAGCGTATGCCTCAAGGCAGCCTTTCTTTCCACAGTTGCAAGGACGACCTTCCTCGCCACGCACAGCGCACGTGTGTCCCAACTCACCAGCAAAGCCGTCATGACCATACACCACCTTGCCATCTACTACGATACCAGAACCGACGCCAGTACCTAACGTGATCATGATGAAGTTCTTCATACCACGAGCAGCACCGTAGGTCATCTCGCCCATAGCCGCAGCGTTGGCATCATTCGTGATCTTGCATGGGATACCGAAGCGGTCGGTCATGAGTTGTGCGAATGGAATAGATTGCCAAGGCAAGTTCATAGCGCCTTCAATCATACCAGTATAATAATTGCCATTAGGGACACCCGCACCAATACCACGGATGAGATCCATGCCGCCTACGGAATCAACAATCTTAATAGCTTCTTCATACAAAGCATTCACATAATCATTGATATCAGGGAATGCTTGTGTCTTGATAGAAGTGCGTGCCAACACATGGCCACGAGCGTCTACAACACCCAACACAGAGTTGGTTCCTCCCATATCGAGGCCCAATACATAAGGTTTCTTTTGCATAATATCTTGTTATTTTAATAATTAAACTTTCAGTCTTAAACTTATTCTGTAGGAATATCTCCGTTCACATTCTTGCTGCCTACGAGTGCATAGAAGAGAATGTATAGCAATCCTGCGATAGGCACGATATACGAGATGAGATAGTTGGTATGATCTGCCAAGAGATTTTGGAAGAATGGCAAAATACCACCACCGCAAACCAATGCCATGAAGATACCACTAGCAGCAGGCGTATATTTGCCCAAACCCTCAGCAGCGAGGTTGAAAATAGCGCCCCACATCACGCTGGTCATGAGACCGCAGAGGAACATGAGAATCATACTGATTGGCAACTCAATACCCTTGAAGGTCACGACCCAAGTCTCAGGGAAGAACATCACACACAAGAGCATTACGACTGCTAGGGAAGATACACCTACCAACATCGCCTTACTGCTCACCTTGCCACCTACTGCACCGCCTATCAAACGGCCGAACATCATCATCAACCAGTACAAACCCACTACGGTACCAGCAATGGCAGGACCGACTGCAGGATTGTTGGACATATACAGGTTAGCAGTATTAGGGATACCTACCTCAACACCTACATAGAAGAAGATGGCAATAGCACCCAATACAAAATGGCGGAAACTGAGTGGGCTATATTGATCCTTATTGGCTTTTGCCGCAGCGCGTTGTTCTGCTGTTTCGATATGTGGCTCAGGAATCTTAGTCAGCGAGATTATCACGAATGCCAACAAGAAGATGAGCATTGCAGCCAACATTGCTGGAGCAGCATCACCAACCTGTGCAGCAGCCGCACTACCACCAATCAAATAACCCAAGATGATAGGAGCGAGGGTGCCACCGATGGAGTTGCATGAACCACCAAACTGAATCAATTGATTACCGCGTTTGCCTCCACCACCAAGGGTGTTGAGCATTGGGTTCACCACGATATTGAGCAAACACATAGAGAAACCTGCGATGAAAGCGCCCAATACATACACACCAAAACTCTCTGCATAACCGCTCAACCATTGTACGCCTACGCCTACAAAACCGACAGATACAGCCAACAAAGAAGTAAACTTATACCCCTTACGCTTTAGAATCATACCGGCTGGCACACCCATCACAGCATACGCAATAAAGTTTGCCAAAGTGCCTAACTGCGCCATAGCATTGGTGGCGCCAAACTGTGTTTTTACGATCACGCCCATTGAACCAGCAAAATTGGTCACAAAAGCAATCATAAAGAACAATAAGAACATTACCACAATAGGTAAGATGTTGGATTTGTTGTTACTCATAGAATTGATTTTTAGTTAGTTTATAAATTTTTCTCTAAGAATGTCATAATACGCTGATGCAAGTGCTCATAATTATTCCCATTTCTCAAGAAATGATTATCATCCACATACATTTGCATCTCAAACTGCTTACCCGCTTGCACCAAAGCATCCACATATAGCCACGACTGTTGCACATGCACATTATCATCAGCCAGACCATGAACTAACAGCAAATTTCCCTTTAAATCCGCCGCTAGATTTATCACATCCGCCTTTTCATAACCATATTCATTCACCTGTGGACGGCGCATATAGCGCTCAGTATATGCCGAATCGTATAAACGCCAACTTGTCACAGGCGCTACGGCAATACCACATTTCCACACCAATTCTGGCTGCTTGCTGAGGCACATCAGCGTCTCATAACCACCATAACTCCAACCACATATAGCCATACGATCGCCATCCACATAAGACAAGGTCTTCAAATACATGGCCGCACTTATCTGATCCTCCGCCTCTTTCACTCCTAACTCCATATATGTGGCGTTGCGCCATTCACGGCCTCGAGCATTTGTACCGCGGCCATCCACACACACCACCAGATATCCCTGTGAGGCCAAATAATGACCAAAGCGCTTACGCCATGTATCCGTCACACGTTGGCTAGATGGACCACTATATTGCATCATCACCACAGGATATTTCTTCGCTGCGTCAAAACCAATTGGCTTGATCATCCAAGCATTCAACTCATCATTACGCTCCGTGGTGATCGTAAAAAATTCTTTATTAGGCAAACCACTCGCCTCCCACATTTGCTGTAGCGAATCATTGGCCAAAATCACGCTCCCACTGCCACCTCTTACTTCATGGAGCGTATAGCGGTGTGGGACGCTAAGACTCTGATAACAATCCACATAGCGCTTCCAATCCTTGGAAAACCGCACATTATGCGTTCCCTCACCGCGGGTCAATTGTGTGGTCGCATTTTTCTTAACATTCAGTGCATATACTTGACGCGTCATAGGCGTATTGGCAGCTTGGTAATATAGAGTATGTGTGTTCTCATTATAGCCATATACTGCTGTCACATCACGCTTTTCGGGCGTTAGCAGTTTCTGCTCAATACCTTGCGAGGAGTATAAATACGCTTGCGTATACCCTCCTTTCTCACTCACAACTACCACGCGACCATCCGACAACCATTGCCATTGGTCAAACAGTTGGTAATCCACGTAATAATCTTCACCCTCTTCCACATAAAAGGGATGAGAAACTGTAGATTTTGGATTGGCCGTATACACAGCCATCTTCGTCTGATCTCTATTCAACACCAAAGCCACCACACTTGCCAACTTAGGTTCCTTTCCTTTCTCAACTTCAGGTTGGGCTGTCCAACACAATCGAGGAATATAATCATCAGACTTAGTCGGCAAATCCACTGTCACAATACTCTTCTTATGCACATCATATACACACACACTAGCCACCGCATTCATCTCACCGGCCTTTGGATAACGCAACGAATGAAGTTCGGGATACAGCCTCATATCTTCCGAATCAGCAGATAAATAGGTTTGCCATTCAAATGTAGGCACTTGCTTTTCGTCCAATCGAACGAAGGCCAAGTACTTGCTATCAGGCGAGAAGGCAAACAAACCCGTCACACCAAACTCCTCCTCATACAACCAATCAGACACTCCATTGAATATCTGCGTATTAGCTTTGGTTTCTACATCCATAAGACCCACTTCATCACGAGAAAGAGTCAATGGCACTTCTGTCTTAAAATCCACCTTATAAATATATAAGTTGTTATCCGATTTGGCATACACCACATATTTGCCATTAGGCGACATCACTGCATCACGAACAGGCGCATCACTCATAAAAATCGTATCATTCTTCTTGGTATCTACCAAGTAGTAGTCAGCAAAGAATGAATGACGAAAAAGTTGCTCCTTATTCTTATACCCCAAACGATATCGATGACTCTCACACATTTCTTCACCATTCAACACACTATCCATCTCTGCAACAGTCATCGCCTTAGCATCGTAGCCTCCACGCAACAAATGCATCATATCCACATCAGATGCAGCGTAAGCACACACACTCACGACCAACGCAATCAATATCAAACTATTTTTCCAATTCATCATAACACATTTTTCCAAAATCGTGCAAAGGTACAAAAAATATTGCATATTCACAATATAGTAGCACAAAAAAAAATCACATTATCATACAACACTTGCAAAATATAATTGACACTTTATTATTTCTTAGAAATAAGTTTGCATGTTTCAAAAAAAAGTTGTAACTTTGCGCGCTTTTATGGAATCTTAAGAATAGATATAGTTTCTTTCGCATTCCTTTTTGCGGAAGTTATCCCGAAGATACCCCGAGGATATCCCAAAGATAGAAAGCACCACAAACGACAAAAATCTTAAAAAAAGACATAAAACAAAACAATAAAAACATTAACATCATGCAAAAAATCCAACTGAAACGTGGTTTGGACATTCCATTTGATGGAGCAGCAGCCCTCACACTCGGTAGTGTGAATCGTCCTGCTATCTT
>JAZSGL010000007.1:0-20874 GCA_045532735.1 Paludibacteraceae bacterium
TTTGGTCCTGATGGCATAGGTCGCCTCATCAACGAAGATGGGGTTGGTTATATGCTCAATGTCGGTTCTGCCCAAGCCATTGGTACGATTGCACTATGTATCATCCTCTTCTCGGGTGGTTTGGACACTAAGCTATCCGACATCCGCCCTGTGATGGTACCAGGTCTTACTTTGGCAACTATAGGCGTACTTATTACGATGCTCGTTACTGGTGTGATTACGTACTATGTTTTCGGTTGGCTGCATTCTGTGGCAAGTGTCAGCATTGCAACTGCCCTATTGATGGCATCCACCATGTCATCAACTGACTCTGCGTCCGTTTTCTCTATCCTGCGTACCAATAGTATTGGACTCAAGCATAACCTCCGTCCGCTGTTGGAGTTAGAGTCTGGCGCCAATGACCCAATGGCATACGTTCTCACTACCACTATGATAGGTATCGTCACCGCAGCAGGCAATCAGGTCACAGCATTGTCTGTGGTGCAAGATATTGTCATTCAGCTGATTATGGGTGCAGTCTTAGGTTTTATTTTTGGTAAAGGTATTGTCAGCATCATGCGTAAAGCAGATTTGGGCAACGAGTCGCTCTACCCCATTATGGTACTCACGGCATGTATCTTTATCTTTAGTATCACCTATTTCTTGAAGGGTAATACCTATCTCGCCGTGTATATCGGCGGTCTGGTGATAGGCAATAGCAAGTTCACTCGCAAACGTCAAACACGCAGTTTCTTTGACGGACTCACCTGGCTTAGCCAGTTGGTTATCTTCCTCGTCTTGGGTCTGATGGTGCGTCCGCACGAACTTTTCCGTCTTGAAGTTTTGTTGCCTTGTTTGATTATCAGTATCGTGATGATTTTTATCTCACGCCCTATATCCGTTTTCCTCTGTATGATACCTTTCAAGCAGTACAAACGCCACGACAAAATGCTGCTTAGTTGGGTAGGATTAAAGGGCGCAGTGCCAATCATCTTCGCCATCATGTGCGAAGCGAACGATGTGCCTCACGCAGATTTGATTTTTAATATCGTCTTCCTCTGCACCATCGTATCGCTCATTGCTCAGGGTACATCGCTCTCCGCAGTGGCAAAGAAACTCAAACTAGCTACTCCGCCTGTAGAACTCAAAAAACTATCGCATTTCGACATTGATCTTCCTGAAGAGGTGGAGTCTTCTGCTACCGAGATTGAAGTCACAGCAGAGATGCTCGCTCATGGCAATATGCTCAAAAACCTCATTTTCCCTGATAAGACCTTGGTCATTATGGTGCGCCGTGGTGAAGATTTCTTTGTACCAACGGGCAATTCCGAATTGGAGGTTGGGGATCAATTGTTGGTAATTACCGACAACGATGCCATGCTCGCAGCTCAGTATATAGAGGAAACAAATGAAGAGGAAAGCAAGCACTGGGGCATGCAACTCATCAATAACACATGGGACTTTGCCAAACAAAAGTGGAACCAACTTGTGGCAGGTAAACACAAGCAATAGGCAAAAGCGTTTCTTCAAGTTCTTTTCGGGCTACGCGACCACTTCGCGACCACAAATGCGTATCTATGCCCTATTTGTTCCCTTTCTGTGGCTTTTTTTGTTTTCACTTTTAGCTTCCCATTTTCCAAAGGGATACCGAACCCTTGCCGAAGGAGTGCTTGAAAACGAGCCATTGATACGAGCAAGAATAACAATATAAAACTCACCCCACGAATCTAGTGACTCGCAGGGTGAGAGGCTTTTAAATGGTGTAGCTATTTACTATTTATGTTTTTCCATATACGTTGTACACTCTTTCTCTACATTAAGTAACACCAATTTTGCATTTTTAAGTTGTTCCAACAAGAATGTGATGTCACCATTTTGAGTATCTTCAATGTCATCATGTATAATGTTATTTCGAATTGTATTTAATTGATCAAAATTTGGCCACAATTCTTCGAAAATAGGCAGTGTATTTACTTCCTGTTTAATATCATTATACAATCGCCTTATTATATCTATTTTTTGATTTCTTGTTCGCTTGCCTATTAGATTTTGACGAATAACTTTTAAATTGGTTTCAACAAATGCACGAATCATAACAATCATAGCATTATTATGGTATATCCTCATTCCATTTTGTATATCAATCAAAAAGTTTCTATCATCAATAAGGCGCATATTACTTTCTACAAACTGATCTCCAGTTGCATTTATTACGCTTTCCTTTGTAATTTGACATTCAAGTTGATTTATTTCTTCCTGAATAAATTCTGGAATATTGTAGATTAGTTTCAAAAGAATTTCATACTCAGTCTCAATTTTAGCCTGAGTCATATTTCTACCATTTGCGAACATAGCTATTGCACTTTTTTGACAAGACGTACAGCACACTTTTCCTCGGGAGTATCAGCATAATTCTCATAAAGACTCCAACCATAAAAATTAAAATTGGTATTGAAATAATTCGCACCATCTACAGGTGCATGGGGATGGTAATTTGACGATGTCCAGTAGCTACCGCTCCTAAGGAAAACAGCACCAGTAGCTTCTAATTCAGCCCATTGGGCAGTTGTAAAGGTCAGTTTATTCCCAAAGGTAATTCCACTTGGACATGTCCAGTCATCAGGCAACAACATTAGTCCTGTAGAGACACCATTAACATCATTGATAACAACATCAGAGTAATAACCTGCATGTGTAACTTCGCGCTCGCGAAGAAGGTACTCCCAACTTTTAACGGATAATGTATAATATGTATTTGAAGCTTCGTTTTCAATATTATTTATTCCCCAGTCAATAAATTTTTGATCATAATATGCCGTTGAACTTGTGGGATTATTGCCTGTATTCCAACAAAACATATCAATCCAACCATCGTGTTCTGTAGGGATATATTTAACTGCACCAATATAGTCACTTTGATTATCTGCGAAACGCCAAGTTTTATTCGCTATATTGTATTGCAGATTTCCCTTTGAGAAATATACTTGATTCGTCGAAGATATTGAAAATGGTTTGGCTACATATCGATATGTTGTTTCTAAAGTAGTAAAGTTATTTATTCCACCAAATTCATATTGCATATTGTTAAGAAATAACACAGAGCAATAGTAGTACTTTTTCTGAGGAAGCAAATTGTCAACTAACACTTTATATTTATTACTATCTAAAACTTTTGCATTTAAAATATTGCCTTTACGTTCAATCAATTCTTCTCTACTTTCTCCTATCATCACTCCAAATTCTACAGATTCATATAGTGAAATGTCTATCTTTATCTCACTATACAATATTGCAGAAAACGCAGTGGTTTCTGAAACATTTCCTGTAATTACCTTGTCTGATGGTGCAGGTGCCTCTGGTTCGTTAAATCCATTTTCTTTACATGCTGTCAACAGACATACCATTAAGCAAATGGCTGAATAAAATAATTTCTTCATTTTCTTCATTTTATTTTGTGGGAAGTTGGCTCCAAACGCCCCGTCGGTATAATTATAGAAAAAGCGTGGAACCTCTTTTTGCTTATTCTTCTTCGCGAGGTTCCGGAATGACCCTACATACAAGAATAAACAATGAATGCCCACGCCGATATGTTCATCGTTGTGAGCACAACGAATTAAACACACCAAGGGGCATTTATCGCTCTCTTGTTTCGGGTATGTGAAATTTTCCGGATTTCGCGAAGCCAAAACAAGCGCCAATAAACGCCTTTTATTATGTCTGCAACCCTCCGCCGCTGATGTACAGACATCCCCAGCGCAGGTTCACGGTGCAAAGGTACTACAAAATTTGTGGATGTGCAAATTTTGCGTGGAAAAAGTGTTAGGAGTATTTAATATTTTGAGGATAATCGGGCGTATGATTATTCGGTAATCCTATAGTGAAAGTTGCTGAATCACCTATAAATAACCTAAGAATAACCTATAAATCACCTAAGAATCACCTAAGATTTATAGCAGATATACGGTTATTTTGACACTCGTTTTGCGCTCGCGAGTACTTAGAAAATGGATGCCAAAGACAAGTAAAAGAGATACGAAATATAAAGAAAAATACGCTTCATTTTGCATATCTCATAAAAAAACACTACCTTTGCAGTCGCAAAGGCGTGTAAATACACCACAAATCCGAAAAGAACAATGAAAAAAACTATCTTCCTTACTGGTGCTACTGGCACCATGGGCTACGCAGGTATGACAGAGATCCTGCGTTATCCTGAGAAATACAACTTGCGTATCTTGGCGCGCCCAAGCAAAAAAAACAAAGAGAAACTTGCTCCTCTTGCTGACAAAGTAGAAATCATATGGGGCGACCTCACCAACTACGATGATATCCTTCGTGGTGTAACAGGCGCCGACATCGTACTCCACGTAGGTGGTATGGTATCACCACAAGCAGACTATCGTCCTAAGGCAACTCTCCGCACCAATATATCCGCAGCCACCAATATCCGCGATGCGGTCCTTGCACAACCAGAAGATAAGCAGCCTAAGGTGGTGTATATCGGTAGTGTAGCTCAGATGGGTGACCGCCGCGAGCCATTGCACTGGGGACGCGCTGGTGACCCAATCTGCGTATCGGCTTATGACCACTATGGTTTGACTAAAGCACAAGCAGAGCGCATCATCACCAACTCGCCCATCAAACAATGGGTTGCGCTTCGTCAGTCAGGTATCCTCTACCCTGCTATCTTGAAGAACTACGACCCAATCATGTTCCATGTGCCTATCCGAGGTGTGTTGGAATGGGCAACGGTAGAAGATAGTGGACGCCTTCTCGAGCGTGTCTGCCGCGACGAAGTGCCAGAGGAGTTCTGGAAGAACTACTACAATATTGGTTCGGGGCAAGAGTACCGCATCAGCAACTACGAGTTTGAGTGCCTGCTTCTTGATGCCATCGGTTGCCCTCGCCCTGAGAAGATTTTCAATGCCAACTGGTTCACCACCCGCAATTTCCACGGTATGTGGTATATCGACGGCGACCGCCTGGAGAACTACCTCCACTTCCGTGAGAACATGCCTGTGAAGGACTATTTCAAGAAGATGGCAAAGGATAAATCCGTGCCTGCAGGTATTCGCTTTGCGGCTAAAACCAATATAACAAAGCTTTTCCCACGCTGCGTAAAACTAGCGATGTATGCCATGGCTATGTCGAAGGAGCATGGTACACAATGGTGGATCAAGCACAATAAAACCCAACGCATCAGTGCCTACTACGGCACATTGGAAGCATACAAAGCTATCCCTAAGTGGAAGGACTGGGATCTCTCGCACAATAGTGAGGAATATGTATTGCTCGACCACGGCTACGACGAGCAAAAACCCAAAGCACTCTTCACCCTCGAAGACATGCAAAAAGCTGCAGCCTTCCGCGGTGGCAAATGTCTTACCACTACAGCGAGCTTAGCGAGCGATCTACCAACTACAGGCGCAGCCGATCTACAGCAAAGCGCTCTGTCCCTATGGGACACCCCATTAGAGTGGCAATGCGCCGAAGGCCACACCTTCACCGCTACCCCACGCCTCGTGTTGTTAGGTGGTCACTGGTGTCCAGAGTGTATGCCTTATCCATATAAGGGTGACTCCAACGCTCGTCCATGGCATTGGGATAAGGTTTCACGCAAAAACCCATTCTTTGCACAATTGTGGGCTCCATTACACGATGAAAACGAAGATAATGTATATGGTCCGGAAGTCTTTGATGGATGGGAGAAATGAAACAGCAAACTACATAAAGAAAATCAGCAAACCAAAAAAGTTTGCTGATTTTTTTACTGTTACTTCCTAAACGAAAAATACTTCTGTCCAAAGAAACTGATAATCACCGTGATAATCGTTATAATCATCTTCGATGGAGTAGGGTAGATACCGCATACTTCCACCAGCAGTTTCAGTCCGAAATAGTTCACCAACAAGTTCACCGCCACAATCAGTATATATCGCCACAACTGCTTATATCCGCGCAACGAAGATTGCGTGAAAGTCACGTATTTATTCAGCCAAAAGCCCGTCAGCAGCGTAATAGGAAACACTATCAGCAGCGACATAATGTGCGGCGTAAGGCAAATCTCCGACACAACAGGCAAGGTGATATACACCAACTCATGCCCCACTACAAAGTTATATACCACAAAATACAGCACCCAGTCCAGCACCATGTTGCCACTACCGCAAGCAGCGTAGCGAAATAGCTGTTGTGGGACGTATTTACTAAAAGGTCGATAGAAAAAATCGATGATTTTAGTGATTATTTGTGATAATCCTTGCATTTATCAAAAAAAAATCGTACTTTTGCAGCCGAAAACTAAATCAGCGTGCAAAAGTAGTAAAAATTTTGCACCTGAGCAAATATTAATCAATAAAATGGACGACTATCACCAACAAAATGCAACAAGTACGTGCCAAGAAGTTTCTAGGTCAGCACTTCTTGAAGGACCTGAGTGTCGCCCAACGAATTGCTGAAACCATCACCGCTGGTCGTGTCTTAGAGATAGGACCGGGCATGGGTGTGCTCACGCAGTATCTCCTCAAGAACCCTAATCTCCAGACTACCGCTATCGAAATCGATAGGGAGAGTGTGGCGTATCTCAAGGAGTGGTATCCCGAATTGCATCTCATCGAGGGCGACTTCCTCAAACTCGATCTCAATATCATTTACCCTGACGGCGACTTCTGCGTGATAGGCAACTATCCGTATAATATCAGCAGTCAGATTTTCTTCAAAGTGCTTGATCATAAGGACCGTATCCCTGTTTGTTCGGGTATGATCCAAAAGGAAGTAGCAGAGCGTATTGCCTCCAAGCCAGGCAAGAAGGCTTACGGCATTCTCAGCGTGCTGCTGCAAGCGTATTATGATATAGAATATCTTTTCACGGTGGACGAACACTTGTTCAACCCGCCGCCGAAAGTCAAATCGGCGGTTGTGCGACTCACACGTAACAACCGCCAACAGCTCGACTGCGACGAAGCGCTGTTCAAGACTATTGTCAAGACCGCCTTCAATCAGCGTCGAAAGCAGATGCGCAATTCGTTGATGGGTATCGTCGGCAAAGAAAACCCATTGCTCAACGACCCTATCTTCACGAAGCGCCCTGAACAACTAAGCGTTGAGGAGTTTATCTCCCTCACAAAACTAATTCATAATTCTTAATTCAAAATTAGTTATGGCTGAACTCAAGATATTCTACAGAGATAAAGACAAACAAGACAAAATCAAGGTAGGCCGCAGCGTCAATATCCTCAATAGTCTTGACAAGAAAGACATTATCTGGATCGACCTGCTCGACGTAAGCGACAAGACAGAGGGTGTACTCGAGGACTTCCTCAAAATCGACATCCAGGAGGATGAAGAGATGGAAGAGATCGAGATGTCGTCTCGTTATATACAAACCGACGATTCCATCGTGGCTAACTCCAACTTCCTCCGCGATAACTTCGAAGTGGAACCTGTCAACTTTATCCTCAAAAACAGCATCCTCGTCACTACTCGCGACGTCGAACTCGCCAGTTTCAACGAGACGGTCAAGAAGATGCTCGTAAATACCCGCAACTTCCCAACTGGCTACCACGTGCTTGTCTCGCTCATGGAGACACGTGTCGAACGAGATGCGGATATGATCGAGGATACTACCGACCTCATCACCAAACTTTCTGGTGAAATCAACGCCAAGGACCATGTGGATGAAGAGGTACTTATCCAAATAAAGGACTTGCAGGAAAAAGTCACCATTATCCGTCAGAACATCATGGATAAACAACGCGTGATTAGCAACTTCCTCAAGTGCGATTTCTTCCCTATGGAACTGCAACCTCGCCTCACGATGATTATCAAGGATATCAACTCACTGTTCGATTATACGCGCTTTGGTTTCGACCGTCTGGACTACCTCCAGGATACCTTCCTCGGTCTTGTTAATATCGAGCAGAACAAGATTATCAAGATCTTCACTGTGGTGAATGTGGTATTCCTCCCACCAACTTTGATTGCAAGTATGTACGGTATGAACTTCGACTTTATGCCAGAATTAAGTTGGAAACTAGGCTATCCATTTGCGATGGGCTTGATGATTATTTTCACACTGGCTATCTTGTTGATTTTCAAACTGAAGAAGTGGTTATAAACAAGTTATCAACAATCGCAGATTTCATTTGTTGATGTATTTTGATAAATCAAACTTATCAATTTTATTAACATTTCATTTCTGTTTTTTCATGCTTCTAACCCGCTTATAACAAGCCAACTATAATAGTTTTCCACATTATCCACAACCAATAATAATAAAGGAATCTTTAATTAATTCTATTTTTATTATTAAAGGAGTAATTTGCCCCTTTGTTTTGTTATGAAACCTATTAATCCACAAGATACCCCTCGTGCAACTCAGTTTGAGATTTGGAAGAATGCTCCAAATCCTATGCTTGTTTTTGTAAAACGATTGGATGTGACCAATCTTGTGCGAATCAGTCGTAGAAAACATCTGAAGTTTAATATGTTGCTTGATTATTGTATTGGCAAAGCAGCTATTTGTCAAAAGGAATTCTATTTGTTGCCTGTAGGCGATCAACTGATGCAGTTCGATAAGATAGCTATCAATACCATGGTCAAGAATCATACTGACGAAGTAAGTTCGTGTGATATTGCTTTTGACGGGGATTTCGAGACTTATACGAATGATTATATGAAATATACGGTTGAGGTAGCTCAAACTTGCATGGATCGCGATTTATCGCAAGAATGTATGGTGATTGGCACATCAGCCATTGTTGATACGGAATTGGAGTTTGCTGGTGGCATGTATAGTGGCATATACAATAATCCTTATATTATTTGGAGCAAGTACCATCGCAGTTGGTTTAAAACTACTTTGATGCTATCTTTTCAGTTTCATCATGGTCAGATGGATGGTGCCCACGCAGCTCACTTTCTCAATGTATTACAAGAGGAAATAGATAAATTGTAATAGATTTAAATAATAGAAGAATTATTGGTAAAATAATTATGTACTTCGACGAATTGGCATTATCAGATCAGGTATTGGATGCATTGTGGGATATGCATTTTGATACTTGCACACCTGTGCAAGAGCTGACTATACCTGTGATATTGGATGGACATGATGTGATTTCTTGTGCACAGACGGGCACAGGTAAGACTGCTGCATATATCCTACCCCTGCTCACCAACTTGGAGTACGACAATCACGATCCAAATAAACTCAATGCCATTATTATGGCGCCTACACGCGAGTTGGCTCAGCAGATTGACCAGCAGATGGAGGGTTTTGGCTTCTATGTACCTTTCTCTTCAGTGGCAATATACGGAGGTAATAATAGTGGAGCATGGGGCACACAAGTAACTGGTTTACAGAAGGGTGCAGATATTGTTATCGCTACGCCAGGGCGACTGCTCAGCCAAATGAATATCTACGATATTGACTTCTCGGGTGTGAAATATTTTATCCTTGATGAGGCAGACCGCATGTTGGATATGGGTTTCTATGACGATATTATGAATATTGTCAATAAATTGCCTAAAGATCGCCAGACGATTATGTTCTCGGCGACTATGCCAGCAAATATCCGCAAGATGGCAAAAGCCATCATGCACAACCCTGTTGAGGTTCAGATTGCTATCTCTCGTCCGCCAGAGAGTATCAACCAACAAGCAGCTGATATATACGAGCCACAAAAGAACGATTTCCTCAAACTCTTGCTCAAAGAGCGTGGATTGAAGAAGGTGATCATCTTTGTTGGTAAGAAGCAAAAAGTGAAGGAGCTCACGCGCGCGCTACGTACGAACCATATTGATGCGCGCGCTATGCACTCTGATTTGGAACAGAAAGAGAGAGACGAAGTGATGTTGGACTTCAGAAACGGCAAAGTGGATGTACTAGTGGCAACAGATATTGTTTCTCGTGGTATTGATGTGGATGATGTACCGTTGGTTATCAACTACGATGTCCCTCGTGATGCAGAAGATTATGTACATCGCATTGGCCGAACAGCACGTGCTGAAAACAAAGGCGAGGCTATCACCTTGGTAAGTCCTGAAGATAAGCGATTCTTTAATAAGATTGAGCGATTCTTGCAGAAGGTTATAGATCGCGTTCCCTTGCCTGCCGAGCTTGGAGCTGCGCCAGATAGTAGCGTATGTTCACTTGCTGCTGACGACCGTAAGCCGTCTTCCAAGCGCCGAAAAGGCGGCTGGAATGCTGGGCGTAATCGCAAGCCGAAACATAATCACCAAGCATCTCATAAGCAATAGCGATATTGGCCGCAGCACATGCTGCGGCTTTTTTGTCCTTGCTATCTACAATAGTAAGCCACTGATTGATAGCACTATTCCATCGTTGTAAGCGAAAAGCATCTAAGCCTGCTTGCAGGTCGGGCAAGTCGTAGATATAGCGGCGGGTTGTTTGCCACGAAGGGGTAAAACTACTACCAATACGGTTACCCAATTCACGTGCGAGGTAGAGCAACGCTTCTTGACGAGAAGGCAAGTCGCTCAAACTCTGTGCGCGAGTGTAATGGAGTTGACTCTCCCACAGGAGTGTATCTGCTTGTGTGAAAGTAGTTTCGCGTGTTTGACCTGCATAGTGAATCGTCCAATGGGATTGGGCATACGCCTGCAAGTAGGCGTAATAGGTACCTTCATCGGTAGGGAAACTTTCCACAACATCGTATAAAACAAGTTGGTTGAGCGTCAAAAGCGCATCTGCTTGATAGTCAGTACATAAGCGCTCTGCTTGCGAGAAAGTGAGCGAAGTACGAGAGTAGTAATTGGTAGATTGGTTTTGAGATATATCCATCAGTTCAACGGCATCAAATTCGCCTGTTGATTCCATGCTTTGGGTCGTAGCAAAAAGGCAGTAGAGTACACTGCGAGAGAGATCAATTTCGACATTTCCTTTGTTTTCTCCGTCTAGTATGGTCGAGTGTCCGAAGTCTTGTGGTTGGGTTAAGGCGTTGTTAACCACCAATATACGCTGTTTATTTTGCAACTGCGTACGCTCAGCAGGATAACGTTCATCCACAGAAAAATACCACTGCTGTTGTGCAGAAAGAGATAGAGAGCAAAGAACCAAGAGCAAAGAGCAAAGACGGATATTCATGGTTCAAATGTATTTTATAGTTTGCGTATACGCCACTCTTTTGGGTAGAGGTTATTGCAATGGTTACCCACATTCTTTACGAATCCGAGAGGTACATTCTCATAAGTGAGCAATAGTACGCCCGCAGCTGCATTTGGCAATGAGAGTGCTTCACAACGGAGGTAACTAAGTGCCTGCTCAAGGGTGAGTTCAACCTTATTAAATGCTTTGGTATTCAAGTCTTTAAGCATTGCCATTGCATGTTGAGGTACTACAGTCTTGCCACGCAGTTCGCCGATGCCGAAGCCCGTGCTAATGCAGATAAATTGTGAATTGAGAAGCTCAATGAGTTGTTTATACTTGGCAGGATATGCTACCACAAAGCGGTCCTGTTGGCGGATAGTCCATTGGTCTGGATGTAGGAGCCAACTCTGCATAATGTCCTTAAACTCAACGGTTTCAGATATTGGGTTCTTTTGTTTTGGAATACGAAAAGCACCAGTAGATACTCCTGATTTTCGGAAAGCACAGATATAAAATCCTTCACCTTTAGTCTTGTGTGGATAGAAATGGTAACCCGGTTTACCTTCAGTAATACCCCATGATGGGTCGTGTTGTATAGGAAGAATCTCTGCTCCTAATTCTTCAGCAATCCACTGTGCATTCTTCTCGTTTTCCTCTCGGTTGAAGGTACAAGTAGAATAGATCAATATACCTCCAGGTTTGAGCGCATCCCACACATCATCCAATATATCGCACTGACGCTCAGCACATTCCTGCACATTCTTCATGCTCCATTCGGCAATTGCGCCTTCGTCTTTACGGAACATACCTTCACCCGAGCATGGAGCGTCTACAAGGATACAATCGAAGAGTTCGGGCAGTTTGTTGCCAAAATCAGCCGCAGGATTGTGGGTAACTATGGTATTTCCGTTGCCCCATTTTTGGATGTTCTCTGAAAGAACAAACACGCGTTGTCGCACTACCTCATTGCTTACGAGTAGGCCCTCGTTGCCAAGAAATTGGCTGATTAGTGTGGACTTACCACCTGGCGCAGCACAGAGATCGAGCACGATGCTATCGGGCTTAAGATACTGATTAAGCACTTCTCCAACAAACATACTGCTAGCTTCTTGCACATAGTAGCAACCTGCATGGAAGAGCGGGTCAAGAGTGAATTGTGGACGACGGCTAAGATAGTATCCATCTTCGTGCCAAGGCACCTCTTCGGTGTCGCAATCGAAGGTGAGACAATCCAGTTTGTCGTTCAAACGAATAGATGTAACCTGTTCTGATTCAAGTGCTTGGCATAGTGCTTGCACCTCCTCAGGAGTCATCTGTTCGTGAAGATTTTCTATGAAGTCTAATGGTAACATCGTTATTTATAATGTGCATCTCGCATAGCGCGTTGTACCTCTCGTTTGTCATCAGCTGCGCGCAATGCTTGGCGTTTGTCATAGGTGTGTTTACCTTGGCAGAGGGCTATCTCCATCTTCGCAAATCCGCGTTCGTTGATGAAGAGGCGGAGGGGGATGATGGTTTTGCCAGTGTCTTTCACTTGCTTATCAAGTTTGTGAAGTTCTTTTTTGGTCATCAGCAGTTTGCGATCACGCTTGGCCTCATGGTTAGCATAACTACCAAAGCGGTATTCTGCAATATGCATCTGCTTAACCCATAACTCATTGCCTATGAATTGACAATATGTGTCCACCAGCGAGGCTTTGTTCTCGCGAATGGACTTTATCTCCGTACCAAACAGCTGAATACCAGCTACATAACGGTCTAGTATCTCGTAGTCAAACGAGGCACGGCGATTCTTAATATTGACATCACTCTTTAGGCGCATATTCCCATGAATACATAAATCCGCGCAAAGGTACAAAAAAAAAGTGAAAATTAAAAGAAGAAAGTATAAAACTTTGGTAAAATATAACTAATAACTAATTAATCACTAACTAATAACTAAGTAAAGAATATAATTTTATACGAAAAAGTATCGAAAACAGGGTATGAAACATGTGTTTTATGGCATAGTTTTTGCAATGTTGGTTATGATGCAACAAAAGAAACTGTTATATATAATTTGGTTGGGAGTTTGGTTTTTAGGAATAAGTTTTCAACATGTGTCTGCCAAGACTATAAGTAGTGTTCCAGACTCGTTACAAGTGCTTCATTTTCAAATAGGTGAAGTGGAGTTTGATATGCAGCGAGTGGATGGTGGTGTGTATGTGATGGGTGGTACGATAGAGCAACATTGTGAGGTTATAGCAACCGATTTGCCGGCTCATACAGTATCGTTAGATGCCTATTATATAGCCACAACAGAAGTGACGCAGGCACTTTGGAAGGCGGTTATGCCAGAGTGGTATATAAGTAGCGAATGGAATACTCCTACTCTACCAATTACAGATGTAAATTGGTATGATTGTCAGGAGTTTATACGTCGTTTGGATAGTATAACAGGGATGCCTTTTCGTTTACCAACAGAGGCTGAATGGGAGTTTGCAGCTCGCGGGGGAAATAATAGTAAGGGGTATCGTTTTGCAGGTGGAGATAAGGTAGAAGACGTGAGTTGGGGGTTGGATAATGCCGGTTTTCGTACACATAGTGTGGCTGGTAGGGAGGCAAATGAGTTAGGTTTGTATGATATGACGGGCAATGTAAGTGAGTGGTGTTCAGATTGGTATGGCAGATATTATTTAGGGACAGAGCCCAATCCACAGGGGGTAAAAGAGGGAGAATGGAAAGTAGTCCGTGGTGGGAGTTTTGATAATTGCAGAGAGAATAGTTACCTTTCTAGGCGAGAATATTATGCTCCGTACGAAGCGATGAATTATTGTGGTTTGCGTTTGGCATTGACTTTGCCAAATAATCCTATGATGCAGTCGATAGAAGAGCCATCTATGGTGAAGAAATTGAAGTTGAAAAACTTGCGCGTGAAATTGCGATATATATCGTCTGATGAACCTTATTATATTTCAGAAGAACCTGTGAATCAGCGTCTTTGGCAGAAAGTGCAGGGTTTACCGTTGAATGAGGCTTGGTCGCAAGTGGTTGTAGATAAGTCAGATAGTGAATGGAATGAATTTTTGGAACGATGTAGAAAAATAAGTAATGTCGCTGTAGTTTTTGCTACGGAAGAAGAGGTGAGTCAAGCGATAGCGATGGACATTACGCAAATGCCAGAGATAAAAAGAAAGAAACAACATCGTTGGGAGAAAGATGTACGCAGTATTCAACATCATCGCAAAAGAGTATCGAAGGCTCAGAAGTGGGCAGATTTGATAGGAGTGGAAATTAAAACAACGGATGATCCGATCTTGCAAGTTTATAATAATCAAGATAAAAAGTCGGCTCCAAGATGGTTAGTAGTAAGAGTGACTAGGACTTGAAAAATAAAAACGAAAGAAAAAGTGTACTTTTCTTGCAGAAGTGCATTTTTTTTTGTACCTTTGCGCGATTTTACAAAACTTGCGTAAAAAGGGCAAAAAATAATAATACCTAAATAATATTTACAAAGAAAAATGGGACTATTTTCATTTACACAAGAAATTGCGATTGACCTTGGAACCGCGAACACGATTATCATCTGTGACAACAAGGTGGTAGTTGATGAGCCTTCTGTGGTGGCAATCAGCATGGCCGACAACAAGATGGTTGCAGTAGGTCGCAAGGCACAACAGATGATTGGTAAGGGTGGCACACTGATTCGTACGGTACGCCCTTTGCGTGATGGTGTGATAGCGGACTTCTATGCTTGCGAGATGATGATTCGCGGAATGATTAAGATGATTCCGAAGCAAAACAAGTTGTTTACTCCAAACATTCGTATGGTGGTATGTATTCCTTCTGGCAGTACAGAGGTTGAAATTCGTGCGGTGCGCGATAGTTCGGAGCATGCAGGCGGTCGCGATGTATATATGATCTACGAGCCAATGGCAGCAGCCATAGGTATGGGTATTGATGTAGAGAGTCCAGAGGGTTGCATGGTGGTAGATATAGGTGGAGGTACGACAGAGATTGCTGTAATTTCACTCGGTGGAATCGTGGCAAATAAGTCCATTAAGGTGGCAGGTGATGATTTGAATGCAGACATTGTGGAGTATATGGGTCGTATGCACAACTTGCGTATTGACGAGCCAACAGCAGAGCGCATCAAGATGCAAGTGGGTAGTGCTTTGCCAGAATTGGATGATGCTCCAGAAGATTATATGGTGATTGGTCCAAACAAGGTGACTGCGTTGCCAATGCAAGTGCCAGTAAGTTATCAAGAGATTGCGCATTGCCTGGAGAAGAGTATCGCAAAGATAGAAAACGCTATTCTTCAAGCATTGGAGGCAACTCCGCCAGAATTGTATGCTGATATTGTGAAGCGTGGAATATACTTGACAGGTGGTGGTGCTCAATTGCACGGATTGAGCAAACGTTTGACTGATAAGATTACTATCCCATTCCATGTGGCAGAAGATCCTTTGCATGCAGTGGCTCGCGGAACGGGTGTGGCATTGAAGAATGTAGCAAACTTTGGATTCTTGATTAGATAATATTTAAGCAACAGTTAAAGGTGGCCTAAATGCGAAACCTAATACAGTTTTTATTACGTTCTAGCAACTTCCTAATATTTTTGATATTGGAAGTTGTTGCGTTTATACTGATATGTACTTGTAATGAATACCATCATAGTGCTGTATTATCTGGAGCTAATCGCATAGCAGCAGGAACGAATAATCTCAAGACAAGTATTGAAGAGTATTTTAATCTGCGGTTAGAAAATGCTATATTAGCTGAAGAAAATGCTCGATTGAAGTCGGAGTTGATGTTGCTAGCGAATGATAGAGAATTTGTACAAGAACGTGATAGCCAATATGTGTATAGTCATTTGGATTGGGATTATATCCCAGCAAAGGTGATAGAGATGAGTACACATAAGCAACATAACTATTTGACAATAAACAAGGGCGCACGTGATGGAGTATCTGTAGATATGGGTGTGATAGGTGCTGATGGAGTAGTGGGAATAGTGAGTGCAGTGGGTGAGAAGTATGCTTTGGTGGTTCCGTTGATTCATCCCAAAATAAGTATTAGTAGTCGTTTAAAGAGTAATAGTCAGTTAGGTGGCACCTCTTGGGATGGTCGTGATTATCGATATGTGAACATGATTGAGATTTCGCGTCATGTTGATGTCGAAGCAGGAGATACGGTAGTGACAAGTGGTTTGACGGATGTGTTTCCAGAAGGGATAATGGTAGGTGTGATAACAGAAACGGAATTAGGAAAAGGAGATAATTATCACCATACTACAGTGGAGTTAAGTACCGATTATAAGGCACTTAAATATGTACAGGTATTAAGTAATAAAAACGCTAAAATAACCGATGAAATCGGTAAAAACGATGGGTTGGAGTAAACAAATTATACAAGCTATTGTTATAATAGTGCTGCAAGTACTATTGTTTAATCATTTGCAGATTGCCGGTTTTGGTTTCCCGATGGTATATGTTTTGATACTGATGAATTTGCCAGTTCATATACCTCGTTGGGCAGAGATGTTGGTAGGCGCTATATTAGGATTGTTTTTTGATATATGGTGTACTTCGTTGGGTGTAAATATGGCAGCGTGTATTGCTTTTAGTTTTTTGCGGCCGATATTTTTAAGTAATGGAATTCAAGATATTGAACGTATCAAAGGTGAGATCACTAGCAAAAGCATAGGAAGGATAGAGTATGTTAAGTACCTTGCATTATTAACATCTGTTCATCATTTATTAGTGTTTGCTTTAGAGGCGTGGAGTTGGCATAATTGGTGGATGGTGCTTATTCAAACAGCGATAAGTAGTGTATTGACGATAGTTATAGTCGTGATTTATGATACATTTAACCGATGATAAATGACAAGAATTATAATCGACGATATGTGATAGGTGGCATTGCTGTTTTGGTGGTGCTAACATATATTGTACGATTATTTGTCTTACAGGTGATAGATCAATCAACTCAGGGTAAAGCAGAGACAAATGCTCAACTTCGTCAAACAATCTATCCTTCGCGAGGTTTGATATATGATAGAAAAGGTGAATTGATTGTAGCGAATCAACCGATCTACGAGGTCACTGTGACAGTCCATGAGATGCAAAGCGCGGAGTTTGATACATTAGGTTTTTGCGAAAAATTACAAATTACTCCTGAAGCTTTTAACGAGCGAATGCAACAAATAAGTAACCCACGAAAAAACCGTGGGTTCTCTCGCTTTTCTCCTCAAGTGTTTATGGGTCAGTTGCGTCAGGAAGAGGTAGCTGCGTTACAACAAGAGTTGTATAAATATGATGGTGTATATATTCGGTATAGAACATTGCGCGATTATATATATCCGATAGCTTCTCATGTGCTAGGAAGTGTAGGAGAAGTGAACCAACGTGATCTGGATAGGGATAAATATTATGCTGTAGGTGATTACTCTGGTCGTGATGGAATCGAGCGAACTTATGAAAAAGCATTGCGTGGAGAGAAAGGGTTGAAGGTGCTCATGCGTGATTCGCGAGGACGTGTGCAAGGTCGATATAAGAATGGTGAGTTAGACAAATCTGCAATAACAGGTGAGAATTTATATTTAGGTTTAGATATACAGACTCAATTAGTAGCAGAGAAGTTGATGCAAGGTAAAGTGGGTAGCATTGTAGCAATAGAACCAAAATCGGGTGAGGTATTAGCGTTAGTTAGTTCGCCAAATTGGGACCCAAGCACCTTAGTTGGTCAAGATCGATCTGCTAATTATCAAGCGTTGCTGACTGATTCGTTAAAACCTTTGATGAATAGAGCAACTCAAGCTCAATACTCACCTGGATCTACGTTTAAGGTATTGCAAGCACTAATAGGTCTGCAAGAAAAAGTGATTACCCCAAATACTCAGTATGTATGTAATGGTAGTGTGTCAAGGCCTATCAGGTGTACACATAGTCATGGAAAATATGTAGATTTGGAGGAGGGAATAGAACAAAGTTGTAACCCATATTTTTGGTCGATGTATAAAGACTTGTTACAGAGGAAGGGTTATGTTGGTGAGAATGAGGGTTTTAAGGATTGTTATCAAGAATGGCGAGATCATGTAATGAGTTTTGGTTTAGGCAGTCGCTTTGATGATACAGATATCCGTGAGCAAGCAAGTGGTGCAATACCATCGGTAGGGTTGTATGATAAAATTTATGGTAAAACTGGTTGGAAAGCTTTGACTATTCGTTCTTTGTCGATAGGGCAAGGAGAAATTTTAGTAACTCCTCTGCAACTTGCTAATCAAGCAGCAGCAATTGCCAATAAAGGGTACTATATTACTCCGCATTTGAATAAAAATGACTCGATGAAATCGGAGATTCATCGTACTAGTATTGATGAAAAATATTTTGATGTTGTACATAGAGGAATGGCTAGAGTAATGACGGATGGTACGGGTAGGTGGTATAATGTGCCTGAATTACAGATTTGTGGTAAAACAGGAACTGTGGAGAATCCGCACGGAGAAGATCATGCATTATTCATTGGATTTGCACCTCAAGAAGATCCAAAGATAGCCATTGCTGTAGCTGTGGAGAATGCAGGTTTTGGCTCTAAGACAGCTTGTCCAATAGCGACATTAGTTATGGAGCAATATTTGACAGGACAAATAACTCGGTCATGGTTATATGATGAGATGGTGAATATGAATTTGATTGCGAATTAAGAATGAACAACAGAAGCATCATATCGGGTATTGACTGGTGGACAATAGGCTTGTTCCTTGTAATAGCACTATTTGGTTGGTTGAATATTTATGGATCGAGTTATTCGTTTGATCAAACGAGTATTTGGGACTTTTCTAACCGTGCAGGTAAACAATTGGTATGGTTGGCAACAGCCATAGTAATGGGTGGAATAATTTTGATGATAGAGGAGAAAGCGTATGATGTATTGGGCTATATCTTCTATGGAGCGATGATTTTGCTATTGATTATTACCCCTTTACTAGCGCGTGATATTAAGGGTTCGTTATCTTGGCTTACGTTAGGTCCAATTAGTTTGCAGCCTGCTGAGTTTGCAAAATGTTTCACAGCTGTAGCTGTAGCTAAATTCATGAGCCAATATGGTTACAAAGTGCGTGATTTGCGCGATTTAATCATACCTTTTTTATTGATAGGCGTTCCGATGTTGATTATCATGGTGGCGCAGCGCGAGACAGGTTCGGCATTGGTATTTGCTTCCTTCTTATTGGTATTTTATCGTCAAGGCATGTCGGGTTATGTATTGTCTGGTGGATTGGTTTGTGTGGTTTTGTTCATATTAGTAATTCTATTTACCGAAACCTCACTTCCTTTAGGATTAGGCAATATGGGGCAATTGCTGAGTACATTGGTAATTCATGCAATAGTTATAGTGTTGTTGGGATTTAAGGAAAGAGATATCCAAGCATTGATAGTTGTAGGCATAGGGGTGGTAATGTGTTATGGAATAGGTTTGTTAATTAATATATGGATACCAATTAATATTAATTACGTAGGAATAGCAAGTTTAACTTTTACAGCAGTTTATTTATCATTACATGCTTTTATTGTTCGAAGAAGTTCTTTTGTATGGATCGTAGGGTTTGTAATTTTAGCTGCAGCATTATGTCAAGGTTGTGATTATGCTTTCAATAATATTTTGCAAGACCACCAGCGTACTCGTATAGAGGTGCTGCTAGGAATGAAAGATGATCCAAAAGGTGCAGGATATAATGTGAATCAATCATTGATCGCTATTGGTTCAGGTCAAGTAACAGGAAAAGGTTTTCTACAGGGAACTCAAACAAAATTAAAGTTTGTGCCTGAGCAGGATACGGATTTTATCTTCTGTACAGTAGGTGAAGAGTGGGGGTTTGTGGGGTCTTCAGGATTACTGTTGCTATATTTGGCATTAATATTACGGATTATTTTGATTGCAGAAAGGCAGCGTGATATGTTTAGTAGGATTTATGCATATTGTGTAGCCAGCATTCTATTGTTTCACGTGACCATCAATATAGGTATGGTGCTCGGATTGCTGCCTGTAATTGGTATTCCATTGCCATTCTTCAGTTATGGCGGGTCTTCGCTGTGGGGCTTTACGATATTGCTAGCGATTATGCTAAGACTAGATGCTGCACGTGTGAATAAGATGCAAGGGTAAAGATGGCAGAGCATAATATCATAGGGCAGAAGGGTGAGGAGATTGCTTGCGAAACCATGCGCAAGAAGGGATTTCGTGTGGTGGATACCAACTGGAAGTTTGGGCATCTGGAGATGGACGTGATTGCTGTGAATAAGAAGGAGATTGCTTTTGTGGAGGTAAAGACTCGTACAAGTTCTTTTGGTAGTAAACGCCCAGAGGAGTATGTGGATGAATTGAAGCGGAGAAGGATGGCGGCAGCAGCGAATGCGTATATAAAGTTTCATAGGATAGATTTGGTTCCACGATTTGATATTATTGGTATTACGATGGATCCTAATACATATGAAGTGAAAGAATTGACGCATTTAGAGGATGCTTTTTTGCCGCCCCAACGGACGATTGGAAAGAGCAGTTTCAGTGGACAAGGGAGATGGAAACATAGGAATAGAGTAATAGGTAGATAAGTGATTGATAATATGGAATTTAAGTACGATATTATTGTGGTGGGTGCCGGGCATGCGGGCTGTGAGGCAGCCAGTGCTGCTGCTCGTATGGGTAGCAAGACATTGCTCATCACGATGGATATGAATAAGATCGGTCAGATGAGTTGTAATCCTGCGGTTGGTGGAATAGCTAAAGGTCAGATAGTCAGAGAG
>JAZSGL010000062.1:0-27925 GCA_045532735.1 Paludibacteraceae bacterium
AGCATAACGGGAGAACCTTGTCCCAACAGCTCGTAGAAGCGCTGTCGTATGGCTTTGTTTCGTCGTTGAATATCAATCATACTTCATGCTTTTGGGGCTACCCTTGCGCTACCTTTAGGCTAACGCAAGGGTAATTAGAGCGCTATACTGCCTTGTACATCTCTCGGAACACATAGCCATAAATGGTTACAAGAAGACCATTTTGTCGCTTCCATTTGCGAACATAGATCTTAGTTAATACTGGGTCGTGGAGCACTGACCATGTGGCATTGAGTGCTAAGGTAAAACGAACTTGTGGGGTCATGGATTTTTGGTTCTTTGTTTTCATAGAAGTAAATTTATTATTTTGGTAGTTTATTGGTTCAGAAGACAGATAGACGGATAGACGGAAGATTTCTCTTTCTCGTCCCCGTACGCGCGCGGACGAGATTACTAAAAGTTCTGTCTTTCTGTCTAGTTTAGTTTTTAGATAACATTCTTCTTTCAGCATTAATCTCCTCACTTTCACGCTCATATATAATCCATCCTCTTCTTTGCGGTGTGCCTTTACGGATAGACAGAAAACCTTTCTGGCTGAGCAATACGCCTAGACGGCTAAGCGACATGGGCTTTTTGATATTGCCATAGTAGATGAGTCGTTCGCTGATTTCGGCGGTGGTCAAGAATTTGGCATTGGTAGCATCTGTAGGAGGTACTGCAAAATACACATCTAGTAGTTGTTCCTCGTTGCTCTCGTCGCGGAAATGCTGATTGTGCTGCTCCAGGATATCGATCTCGTCGAGGTCAAACCAGTAGCTGAAGAACGGATCTTGTGCCAAAGCCCATGCTTGCGCATACATCCGCTCGTAAGGCAAAATCGTAGTAAAGGGACTTTGTATACTCTCCACCTCAAAAGGCAGCCATCGGCGGTTGCCTGTTATGTCCGTCAAGAAGTCGCGTCTATTGCCGCTGGCGCAGAAAGAGGCTAGTCGCACACGGCGCTCTTTGGTGTAGGCGTATGCTGCACGTTCATTGACATCGGTGGCGGTGATGATGGACTTGAGTTGGTTGAGTTCGCGGCTGTTCATGGAGTCGATCTCGTCTAGGGATATGAGTCCAAACTCGGCAATACGGAGTCGTTCGTCTTTGTTGAGGTCATTGGAGTTGGCGAGTTTGCAGGCATAGGCGCGCAGGTGTGGCGGGATGAGGTGTTCGAGCCAAGTGGTCTTGTAGATGCCTTGTTTGCCGATGAGTACAAGTACTTGGTGGTTAACGACTTCGTCTTTCATCCATGAGGCCACCATCGCCACGAACCACTTCTTGAAGCAGGTCCGCCACAATGCGCTCTCGCGCACATGGACTTGTTTGGCGACGAAATCTATCCAATCGGGTTGATCGGGGGTGAAGGGTGGTAGTGAGAGGATATATTCGCGCAGGGGGTGTACATCGGGTATGAGGTCCGATTGTAGGGCAGTCATTACTTCGCGCGAAGTGATATTCGCATTGCACTCCTGCGCACAATGGCAGACGATGGAGTTGATGTCGTGTTTGGTCATTTCACGCCAATACTCCCCGCCTTTAAACTCTAAACTGTAGCCGCTCAAAGCGGCGTCCTCTGCGGGGTCCCCGATAACGCTCGTGGCGTTATGGGGTGCACTTAAACGGTGCGCAACGCGCACTTGTAGTTTATCGCTGATGACATCATGACGAAGACGAGAAAATTGTAGATAGTTGTCTTCGATAAACTTCATGGCACACTCTTGTTTATTCATAACGGATTGATTTTCAAATTTCCGCTACAAAGATACTACTATTTTTTGGAATGACCTTAAAGCCAAAGACTTTAAGGTTAAGCCATAAAAAGATAGTACTTTTGTCGCCAAAAACGACAGAAGTACTATGAGTGTTTACGAGTTATTATGTCTCTCAAAAGAGAGTGATCAGTTTGAAGATTTTTTCAGTCTTCACATTATGAGTAACGGTATGAAGATTAGTTTTGAGCGTTATTGTTATCTACTCGCATTAGAGAAAAAGCATCCAAGTGAAACGCATTTTCACTTGGTGCAAGATACATCCATACACTTTGATGTATCCGAGCAAACGATCTATAACGATATCACCAAGATGAAGTTTGAGGTAAAGGGACTTTAGCCCTCGTTCTTGTTTAGGATAACCAAGGCACCTATCACACCAGGTACCCAACCACAACAGGTGAGCAACAAGACAATCAACACCGAACCACAACCTTTGTCAATAACAGCCAAAGGAGGGAAGAAAATTGCTAATATTACACGTAAGAAGGACATGATTTTTTGTTTTTGGACCGTTCGTTACACTCACTGAGAGACCGTTCACTTCGTTCACTGAGGGATCGATGAGTCTCTCAGCGAAGCGGTCTCTCAACGTAGTGGTCGCTCAGCGACGTAGTCGCGGTCAAGTTAATACTTATCGCACTCGAATACGGGTGATGGTACCTTCGCTACTCGTAAAGATACACTCCTTACCAGATAATGGCAATGGCGTATTCAAGATGGAATTGCCTATCTTATGGCGCCAAAGCACCTTACCCGTCTTTGCATCCATACCCAATAACAAGCCATTCTTGGTACTTACCCATAGTGTACCATCCTTCTCCAATGGCATAGCTGGATTATGCTCGTAGCCAAAGCCCGCATGGGAGGTCCAGAGGGTAGTTGGGCTATTGGACGGCGTTTCGCCTATAGGACGCTCGCTATGCGAGCTATGGGATATAGGATATTGGGTACTAATCGCTACCACCGTATCCCACATACATTTGGAATAGACCGTCTTGCCGTCTTTGCTCAAACCGACCGTCTCACGTACCTTATACTCCTTGGTGCGCCATACCTCAGCGCCTGTCTCAGCATCTAGGCAAGTGAAATAGCGGTCAGGTGCCGTGATAAAGATCTTGCCATCCGCCGCCACAGGCCATACGGACGCAGGAGAGAGTTTAGGATTGGATTTGCCATTGCTCCACTTCCACGCCAAAGAACCATCCTTGAGATGAAGGGCATAGAGGTAGGTATCCCATGCACCGAAATAGAGTTTGTCGTTATACACCAACGGACGGGTGAGGACATAGTTCTTCAATTCGTTGAACGACCACTTGAGAGCGCCTGTCTTGAGGTCAAAAGCGAACATACGACCATCGCCACCACCTATATACGCTACTCCCTCATGGATAGTAGCTGCACCCATGACCGCTTGCTTGGTGGTAAAAGTCCATCGTGGCTTGCCCGTCTTGGTATCTAAGCCATAGATATTGTAGTTGGCACTACCGAAGACCACTACACCATCTGCTACCGCAGGCGAACCCACAATACGCATACCAGTATCAAAAGTCCACTTGGTAGCACCCGTCTCAAGGTCTAAGCAATAGAACATACCCACATCGTCGCCAATATATAGATTCTCACCATCCGTCACTGGCGTAGAATACAAACCACCTTTGAGGGACTTATGCCAAGCACGAGTAACCTTAGGATATTGCTTATTAACCGAGAAATCAGGACGAAGCGCTTGGTCAGATGGACCATAGGTTTTCGTGCCGAATGGCAGGGTGAGCCATGGGGTTATCGGATATTGGACGCCCGTTGGGCTATTGGACGGCGTTCCGCCTAATGGAGAAGGAGTGCGCTCGTAGAAGCGGATAGAATCGGTGACAGAGATGATGGAATAGCCATTGATTGTGTCATTGCCACGGAGGTTAGAGCGATTGAGCACATCCGTAATACCATCGCAGTCGAAAATCAAATTGCGGTGATAGTGACCACCCATCACACATTGCACATTATGCTCACGGAGTACATCCGTTACCTCGTACCAGTTATCCACATCGCCATTGCGCAATGGATAGTGAGTAAACACAAAGATAGGTGTAGGGTGTAGCGTGTCGGATGTAGAGTGTTTGACACTATCAAGATTATGCTTGAGCCATGCTATATCTTGTGGCGCGACGTGACCATCCGCCATACGGATAACAGGACCCGAATTAAACCCTATAAAATACGCGCCCGCGTGCGAGAAAGCAAATCGGCTATCACCAAACACACGAGTAAAATCCATCACACCAGACTCCGACCATGTCGTCTCGTGGTTACCTGAAGCCGCATAATAAGGCACACGGAGTTGGTCCAATGCAGCCTTGATAGCTTGGATCGATGTTAGATCGCCCGACTCAGTAAGGTCGCCCGTTACGACTACGAACTCAATATCGGGATTACGGTTGATGTCCGCAATCGAACGTTGAAGATCCTCCATCGGTTTGGGATTGGAGGTAGAGATATGCGTGTCCGTAAGGAGCGCAAAGGTAAAGAGAAGAATGGATAGGAGTTTCATATGGTTGTTTTTTTAGGATCGTTCGCTTTGCTCACTGAGAGACCGTTCACTTCGTTCACTGAGGGACCGTTCGCTTCGCTCACTGAGGGATCGATGAGTCTCTCAGCCCGTAGGGCGGTCTCTCAGCGTAGCGGTCTCTCAACGCAGTGGTCTGACAGCACGAAGTGCGTTCTAACAGCCCTTTAGGGCGATCTTGTGCGCTCTCGCGCACCTTCACTTGAGAGGCGACGAAGTCGATCCAGTCGCCGCTCTCGGGCTTCCATGCAGGCAGCGAAAATATATACTCACGCAGCGGGTGCACATTTGGTATTAGGTCGGATTGTAGGGCTGTGATGACCTCGCGTGAGGTGATGTTGGCATTATACTCCTGCGCGCAATGGCAGACGATGGAGTTGATGTCTTGTTTGGTCATTTCACGCCAAATAGACCGCTCGCGTGGCGAGCTGTGAGACCGTTGTACTGTTAGACCGCTCGCATTAGCACCCCACAAACTCGCGATGTTTGTCGGGGATCGCGCATTGCTCGCTGTTGGATCGGCTTCACCTGTTAGATTCGATGGTCGCACAGCTCCGCAGGAGCGGTCTAACAGTCCTTCGGACGATCTAACTTCTAACAGCCCGTTAGGGCGGTCGCTTCGCACATCCATGCGAAGCTGGAGTTTATCCGAGATTACATCATGCCTTAAACGGTTGTACTGTAGGTAGTTATCGGTGATATAATTAATGACTGCTTCTTGTTTGGTCATGGTAGTGTAGTGATTTGATTATCAGAGGTTAAGGTTTAGGTTTAATGGCTGATTGGTTAATTTGTTTCCCTTTCGAGGTCTCTATTTCCCACTGATAACACTGATTTGCACTGATGTATCATAGAATCCGTGTTGATCCGTGAGATCAGTGGGAGCTATTAGCATCGCTATAGTACTAATTTGTAGTCTTTGATTATTTCTTCGGTGAGCAGGATTTGTTTGGAGGTTGGATATTGGTGTCTGATGTGTGCTTTGGAGCGTGATAAGTTGTTGTCTTTCATGATACGTTGTAGGTGTCTGCAAAATTCAGAGAAGTTGTTGTGTATGTAATTTTCTGTGATAATATTCAGTGCTTGCAGAGCGTGGATGTGTGCAAACAGATATGCAATTCTTCCATACTTCATTTGTGAGTAGGTGGGTAGAGCATGTGTAGTGATTAGTTGGTCAAAAAGTTGCAAATCAGTTCGTTTTGGTGCCATAATGTTTGGTGAATTTTAGTGGTTGAATAAACTGTGCAAAAGTACTGAATTTGTCAAACATTAAGGGGGACAACAGGGGAACAACTTTTTTTAAAATGGTAAATTTGTTTGAAAAACAAGCATTTTTTTGCATTTTTCCTCAATATCTGCCCCAAAAACACCAATTTTCACCCAAAATATCAAAGATATTTCTTATCTCACATACGTTCGAACGATTAATTTTGCTTTTTTTTGCAAAATTCTTGTGTATATCGGAAAAAATGTGTAATTTTGTCGCTGCAATCGCGCGCGAGCGCATTGAAGGTGAAGTAGCAAATGAAAACATAAAATACAATGAAAACAGCATTAATAACTGGTGTAACAGGACAGGACGGCTCATATTTGAGCGAGTTTCTATTGGACAAAGGCTACGAGGTACATGGTATCATCCGTCGTAGCTCGGTGGATTTTCGTGAGCGCATTGCGCATCTTGAAGGACAACCCCATTTTCATCTCCACTACGCCGATATGTCAGACTCCATGGGTTTGATCAAGGTCATTGGCAAGGTGCGTCCCGATGAGATATACAACCTAGCGGCACAGAGCCATGTGCAGGTTAGCTTCGACTCGCCTGAGTTCACCGCCGACATCGACGCCGTAGGTGTACTGCGTATCCTAGAGGCCGTTCGTGCCTGCGGACTAGCCGACACCTGCCGCATATATCAAGCATCTACCTCGGAGCTCTATGGCAAAGTGGAGGAGGTGCCACAAAACGAGAACACACCATTCCACCCATACTCGCCATATGCTGTGGCGAAACTCTATGGTTACTGGATTGTGAAGGAGTATCGCGAGGCGTATAATATGTTCTGCTGCTCGGGTATATTGTTCAACCACGAGTCGGAGCGCCGTGGTGAGACTTTCGTGACTCGCAAGATCACCTTGGCGGCTGCGCGTATTGCGCAAAGTAAGCAAGATAAGTTGTACTTAGGCAACCTCTCATCGCTGCGCGACTGGGGTTATGCGAAGGACTATGTGGAGTGCATGTGGTTGATATTGCAACACGAGACACCAGAGGACTTCGTGATCGCAACAGGTGAGCAACACTCGGTGCGCGAGTTCTGCGACTTGGCGTTCAAGGAGGTGGGGATAACGCTGGAGTTCCGCGGCGAAGGAGCGGATGAGAAGGGCGTGTGCGTAGCAGGTCCAGAGGAGTTGCTGGGTAAGACCTTGATCGAGGTGAGTGCGGACTTCTACCGTCCAACGGATGTGGTGAATCTATGGGGTGATCCAACGAAAGCGAAGAAGGCCTTGGGCTGGAACCCAGCGAAGACGAGCTTCGAGGAGCTGGTAAGACTGATGGTAAGGCACGATATGCAGAAGGTGGCAGCGGATCATGCCGCGGAGCAAGCCCGTGTGAACCTCGCCGAGTACCTAGAACGCGGAATAGTGAAGTAGGTCTATGTGATTTAGCTCCTACTCACTACGCTCGAGAAATCTTATAAATCTTTTTGCGAGGTTACCTTGCAAGCAAGATGCTAAGGTTCTCCGAAACCGATTACCACCGCTCCACATTTTGGGCACATCCAAAACGTGACCGCTGAATCTTAACTGCACCGACTTTGATTGGTCTTTGTATTATATGCATCCACTCTTATAAGATTCAATGACTGAGCACGGAACGAGCGGAAGGAATGGTGGCAATATATTGCGGAGCACGCATAAAAAGCGCTGGATAAGCGTAGATAAAAAGATTAATAAGATTTCTGCCCGATAGGGCTAGGAGATATACAAAAAAACTGAATAATATGAACAAGGAAGCAAAAATATACGTAGCCGGACACCGCGGCATGGTGGGAAGCGCCATCGTGCGTGAGCTCAAGCGCCAGGGCTACATCAACATCATCACCCGCAGTCACGCGGAGCTAGACCTCTGCCGCCAAGACGCCGTAGAGGCGTTCTTCGCTAGTGAGAAACCCGAATACGTCTTCCTTGCTGCTGCGAAGGTAGGTGGCATTGTGGCTAACCAGTCCGCTCTCGCCGACTTCATGTACGACAACATGATCCTCGAGATGAACGTCATCCACTCGGCTTGGAAGAACGGCTGCAAGAAGCTGCTGTTCCTCGGCTCTAGCTGCATCTATCCTCGTTTGGCTCCACAGCCTATGACGGAGAGTTGTCTGCTGACAGGCGAGCTGGAGAAGACCAACGAGGCCTATGCGCTAGCGAAGATCTCGGGCCTGAAGTACTGCGAGTTTCTCAATCGCCAGTACGGTACGGACTATATCAGCGTGATGCCAACCAACCTATATGGCCCGAACGACAACTACCACCCTGAGCACTCGCACGTGCTACCTGCGTTGATCCGTCGCTTCCACGAGGCGAAGGAGAGTGGGGCAGAGTGCGTCACCTGCTGGGGTGATGGTAGTCCATTGCGCGAGTTCCTATATGTGGACGACTTGGCGAACCTATGCGTATTCTTGATGAACAACTATAGTGGCAACGAGACTGTGAATGCCGGTACAGGCAAGGAGTTGACGATCAAGGCCCTGACGGAGTTGGTAGCAAAGACCGTGGGCTACGAGGGAAGGATAGAGTGGGATACTACAAGACCAAATGGTACGCCAAGAAAACTATTGGATGTGAGCAAGGCGGAGGCGCTGGGATGGAAGTATAAGACGGAACTCGAGGACGGCATAGCACTGGCGTACGACGATTTTCTTCACAACCCCATGCGCGCAGAGCGGTGATAGGTTAGGCTATAAGGCGATGAGGCGATAAGGCTATAAGGCGAAGTTGTAAAAACAAGAGTATATGAAAAGAATAAAGGACTTGTTAGTATATCAAAAAGCAAAGGAACTAGTAATTCTAACATATCGAATGTTAGAGAGTTTTCCCGATGCAGAGCGTTTTGCGCTTTGTGGACAAATGCGCCGTGCTGTAGTATCTATACCATCTAATATTGCCGAAGGTATGGGACGATTGTCAGATAAAGATCAATCTCATTTCCTAAATATCGCCTATGGCTCGCTCATGGAATTATATGCACAAGCGGATATTGCGCATGATTTAAAATATATTGACGACGAAATGTTTAACCAACTAGAAGAGCGAGTAGAAAGCATCAGCAAGATGATTCAAGCAATGTGCTATCTTCGAAAAAGTTCTTCTGTTAAAAAATAATCCCTGCCTTATCGCCCAATCGCCGAGCGAAGCGATATCGCCTAATCGCCCTAAAAATATGAAACTGAGTATAGTAACCATCAACTACAACAACGCCGAAGGTCTGCGCAAGACTATGGAGTCAGTATTAGCACAAACATATACGGAAATAGAGTATATAATCGTAGATGGTGCTAGTACAGATGGTAGTGTCGATGTTATTCGCGAACTAGCTACTCGCCCAACAATCAAATGGGTCTCAGAAAAGGACACTGGAATTTACAACGCGATGAACAAAGGTATTCGTATGGCGACTAGTGAGTATATTCAAATTTTGAATTCGGGGGATATACTATTTGATTCGAATGTTACAAAACGAATGATAGAGCGTTTAGACCAAATCAATTCGCAAGGAGAGGAGAATGTTGGAATACTCTATGGAAATATGATCAAAGTCAATGCACAGGGCAAAGTAGTTGGCAAAAGCGGATATACGGAGTACTCGTTGCGCCAGTTCTATAGCAGTACGCTGAACCATGATTGTGCATATATTCGCAGAGACTTGTTTGAAAAGTATGGCTTGTACGATGAGAATCTGAAGATCGTAAGTGATTGGAAGTGGTATTTGCAGGCGATAGGATTGGGTAGGGTAAAACCAGAATATGTGGATATAGATGTGACGATCTTCGACGATGGGGGAATAAGCGAGACAAATCTCGCCCTTCGCAATGCAGAACGCCGTAAAGTGCTTGAAGAAGTGTTGCCACCAGCTATATTATGGGACTATGATACGCATGCGTTTGAGATGGAGCAAATGAAGCGATTGCGTAGGTGGCATTTATATGGGCTAGTATATTTTATGGAGCGTGTTTGCTTTAAGTTTGAAAAATGATTTTGCAGGAGATAAATTTGTTAGAGAAAAGTAAAAATGAAATTTAGTGTAATCATACCGCTCTACAATAAGGCTCCATACATCCGTAAGGCGCTAGAATCGGTATTTGCTCAGACTTATACTGACTATGAATTGATCGTGGTGGATGATGGATCCACTGATGAGAGCGCTAGCATCGTAGAAGAACTATTAGCCTCTCCTAAATCCTCTCCTAAAGTGAAGGACTTAAATACCGAGGAAAATTTCCCTTCCCTTCAGGGAGGGGTTGGGGGTAGGCTTATTCGCCAAGCGAATTCCGGCGTTTCTGCTGCACGTAACAACGGCGTTGCGCAGGCAAGCGGCGACTACATCGCCTTTCTAGATGCCGACGACTGGTGGGAGTCAACCTATCTGGAGCGCATGGCGCAGCTTATTGAGGATTATCCCGATGCTGGGCTATATGCATGCAATTATGTGTATTACAAGCCCGGCAAGACGCATGTGGCGCTTGATATACCAACGGGATATATCAACTATCCCAAAGCGTATTACGAGAGTGGGGCAATGCCTGTTTGGACCGGTGCAACGATAATTCCAAGAGCGGTATTTGACGAGATGGGAGGATTTCCGGTGGGGATTAGATTGGGTGAGGATTTTCTGCTATGGGCAAAGACGGCGATGCACTATCCAGTGGCCTTTTTGAATGAAGCATTGGCTTGGTACAACAACGATGTGCCTGTGGCTTTAAGAGCAACAAGAAACCTTCATCATCCGAACAACCACATGTTGTTTCGGATGGAACTAGCATTTTGTGATGGGGAAATATTAAATCAACAACATCAACAACTTGAATCAACAACATTCCGCGCAAATCAACATCCTTGCGCGGCTAGGAAAATAAGTACTCCAACTCATGAAGATTGGAAACGATTGATAGACAAGCTAAGGGTCAACGGGCTATTAGATTATTGGATTGATAGTAGATATCACGATATGGCTGCTCTAGAGTTGGCGAAAGTAGATTGGAGTCAGCAGCCTAATAGCGTAAAGCGGATATATAAAACACCGATATGGATGCTGAAAACGAAAAGGCAGGTGATGAAGTGGGGGAGTTGGTGTAAGCAATTGATAATTAGGTTAAAGTTTAGAGGTTAAAGGCGAAAGACAAGGATTATGAAAAAAATATTACTAGTATTCGGTACTCGTCCGGAGGCGATAAAGATGGCGCCGCTGGTGAAGAAACTGCAGCAGATGCCTGATGAGTTTCAGACCATTGTATGTGTGACAGGTCAGCATCGTGAGATGCTTGATCAGGTGCTCAGATTATTTGATATCACACCTGAGTTTGACCTCAATATCATGAAACCCAATCAGGATCTATACGATATCACCTCGCGTATCCTACTTGGTATGCGCGATGTGCTCCGTGAGGTGCAACCTGATATCGTCCTAGTACATGGCGACACCACTACCTCTATGGCAGCAGCCTTGGCGGCGTTCTACCAACAGATACCAGTAGGACATGTGGAAGCAGGTCTTCGTACTGGTAATATCTACAGCCCATGGCCAGAGGAGATGAACCGCCTAATCACAGGCCGTATCACTACCCATCATTTCTCGCCAACTCCATTGGCGAAAGAGAATCTCTTGCGTGAGCATGTGGATGATAAGCAGATTATCGTGACGGGTAACACCGTGATTGATGCTTTGCAGATGGTAGTAAAGCGATTAGCGGAAGATAAGGCACTCGCTAATGAAGTAGCCGTTAAGATCAACCAGATGGGCTATGATGTGCAACGTTTGGATGGCAGTCGTCGTATGGTATTGATTACAGGGCACCGCCGTGAGAATTTCGGTGAGGGATTCCTGAATATCTGCCACGCTATCAAGCACTTAGAAGAGCAATACAAGGATGTAGATTTCGTCTATCCAATGCACCTCAACCCCAATGTGCGCAAGCCCGTATTGGAGATTTTGGGTGAGAAAGCAGAGAATGTCTTCCTAATCGAACCATTGGATTATTTGCCATTCGTGTATATGATGCAGCATAGCACCTTGATCCTCACCGACTCGGGTGGGGTACAAGAGGAAGCACCAGGATTGGGCAAGCCTGTACTCGTAATGCGCGACACTACTGAGCGCCCAGAGGCCGTAGAGGCCGGTACGGTGCTGCTAGTTGGTACCAATCGCGAGAAGATAGAACAAGGTGTAAGCATGTTGCTAGATGATGCCGACACCTATCGCCGCATGAGCGAAGCGGTGAATCCGTATGGAGATGGGAAGGCGTGCGAGCGAATAATTGAATATTTAGCGAGCAGATGAAAGCATTAAGTACATCACAAAGTAACGCAATATCAATTATCAGAGTCATGGCGATGATTTTGATAGTGTCATGTCATATCACTCAAGGATATGATCAGCAGATTGCGTTTATCTTGAATGTGGGTGTACAAATATTCTTCTTGTTGTCTGGCTTTTTGTATGGTAAAATAGAGATAACATCAATTGCATCGTTTGTCAAGAAACGCTTTGTAAAGGTGTATATACCATTTATCTTTGTAGTGTTATGTTCTGCTGCAATATACACTATTTTCCATATAACAGATATATCGGCAAAGAGTGTTTTGTTGTATTTGCTTGATATTCAAGGGTTTGTAGGGGGGTATTGAAGGGTTGAATCATTTATGGTTTTTATCTGTTTTGATGATTTGCTATATAATTACTCCTATCGCACAAAAAATATTGAAACATAATAAACTATGGTTCGTGATTTTATGGATAATAGTCGGTGTTGTAGAATTTGGTTTTATACAAAAAATGCAAAGCATTGCTGCATGGATTATGCTGTATTTATTGGGAATGTTTTGGGGCAAAAATGAAAATAAATGGATAAATACAACTTTGTTAATCATTAGTACGATTCTATCATTAGCTATGTTTAGTTGTTTTAAAATAGAATATCTTTTTAATCCGTATATGGTGCGCTATAGTATAGGTTTACATTGTATATTGGCATTGTGGATAATGACGGTTTTATATTGTATATTTAGTAAATTAGAAATGCGTATACCTAAATGGTTGCAATGCTGCAATGATATTTCATATGAAGTATATTTAGTCCATCATATACTAATTTTAGGACCATTATCTCTGTTATTTCTTACGCCAAGTAAAATGATAAATATATTGCTAATTTTGATATTCACTTTTGTGTTATCGTATGCATTGAGTCAACTGATGAATTTAATGAAACGAATATTATGATCCCAAAGATAATCCACTATTGCTGGTTTGGTGGCAAACCCATGCCTGAACTAGCCCTAAAATGCATCGAGAGTTGGAAGAAGTTTCTTCCAGAATACGAACTTCGTTTATGGAACGAAGATACCTTTGATATCAATAGCGTACCCTATGTGAAAGAAGCATACGAGGCGCGTAAGTTTGCCTTTGTGACTGACTACATTCGCCTATGGGCGCTAGAGCGCGAAGGTGGTGTGTATATGGACACCGATGTGGAGATACTGCGTCCGTTGGATGACCTGATGCATCTGCCTGCCTTTACGGGTTATGAGGCGAGTATGAGCAATGCGCCAGTTACGGGACTGATGGCTAGTGCGCCACACGGCGTATGGGTGACAGAGCAATTGGCATATTACGATGAGAATCGCCATTTCCGCATGGCGGATGGCACATTGGATATGACGCCGAATACACAAACGATAGCTAAGATCATGGTAGATGGCGGCTTTGTGATTAATGGCGAATATGGGGTATATAAGGATGATTTGCATGTATTCCCAGTAGATTATTTCTGCCCATTGACCAGTACACGCGTGTTGAAATTGACCAAGAATACCTATTGCATCCATCATTTTGCCGGTAGCTGGGTAGAGCGTACTAAGTGGCAGAAACTAAAGATGTTCATTACGCAGCGTGTGCTAGGTACGAAACTGACGGATAAACTGATACATATTAAGCGGAGGATATTAGGTCGTAGAAAATAGGCGGTTGTTTATTTACCTCCGGTGGTCATCGCTGCTTTTGCAACCGATTAGATATTTAATACCTACAGCGTTTGGAAGAGTCGATACTAATTATTGCAGCGTAGCTGCTAACCATTTATCAGATTAGCAAATTTTGTCTAAAGTGTTAGACATAGAGGTATGGCACATACCGGAAAATTTGCTTATCCCTGCCTACTTTAGTAGGATTGATCATTGAAATGTTCGAAGAGCATAGATGAGATAATTAGTGCTACAGTCAGTTGCAACTGACGATAGATGAATGGATAAAAAAGTGTGTGATATCACATATCAACACACTAATTTAGACATTTATCGACAGAGCGATTAGCGATGTAGCACTAACAACCATAGTACATGATTTATAAGATTAATAAGATTTATGCCCAAAGGGCAAGGAGATATTTAACCCTAGATTTTTAAAGATTTTTGTAGCGAAGCGTATTTTTGTTTAACAACATATCCCAAGAAATATTAGATAATTTTGATATAATTTTTTACAATTTTTGTTTAAAATAAAATCCTCAGCAAATGAAATTCAATTTTCAACATAACGAACTGGTCCCCGACCTCCCCTACATCCCCAAGAAGGTCACCAATATCGCCATGGTCACCTATCTTTTGGCATTGGTGATGTGCTTGATCTTATACCACCTATACGCCCTGCAGTGGCGCTGGATGCTATTTGGCATCATCGAAGTCGTGGGATTCTTCTACTATGCCAATGCCTGCTCCAGAGGATGGATTAGTTTCCGACCCCGACGCTTTACCCAAAACCTCTTCTGGTGGGGCTTTGCGATTCGTGTGCTGTGGGTAATCATTTCGTATCTCCTATACTGGGATTGGACTGGTACAGCCTTCTCAATTGGTGCAGCGGATGAGTTAGTTTATGATGAAGTGGCTCGTTTTGCCGCAGGACAGCTAAGAGATGGAAATTGGCACTTATATACAACTGTTGAAGCATATTCGAGGTACGTTTTCTCAGACATGGGCTATCCTATCTACCTATCCATCATCTACTATATATTTTTTGATAGCATACTCATTGCCCGTATTATCAAGGCCCTATTGGGTGCATGGACGGCCGTGCTAGTGTATAAGCTCGCCTCGCGCAACTTCGGCGAATATACGGGCCGTATGGCGGGTATAATGTGCATGCTGATGCCGAACCTGATCTACTATTGCTCGTTCCAACTAAAGGAGATCGAGATGGTGTTCCTCGCCATGCTATTTATTGAGCGAGCCGATGCGCTCTTGCGTCTGCCGAAGATGCCATGGCGGTCGTTATTCACGCTGATGTTAATACCATTGGCTCTATTTATGTTTAGAACGGCCCTAGCAGCCACATTGGTGATGGGCTTTGCGCTGGCGTTACTCTTCACCAGTGACCGAGTAGTGAAGGGCTGGCGCCGCGTGATGCTCATAGGGGCAGTAGCGGTATTTGGATTAGTAATTGTGGCCTCAGAGAGTAATATTATTGGAGATGTGCAGCAGATGTGGCACACCGGTGGCTCGCAACAGCGAGCCAATATGGAATGGCGCGCAGAGCGTGAGGATGCTACAGGTGGATTAAATCAGAAATTTGCGAAATATGCAGGCGCATCGGTGTTTGCGCCGTTGATCTTTACGCTACCATTCCCGACGATGGCGGAAACGCCAGGTCAAGAGAACCAGAAGATGATCCATGGCGGCAACTATGTGAAGAATATCATCTCCTTCTTCACCATTACGGCGTTATTTATCATGCTACTGAGTGGCAAATGGCGGCGGTATGTATTGCCCGTATCAATACTTTGTGGTTATCTGGTGGTGCTCGTCTTCAGTAGTTTCGCCCACTCCGAGCGCTTCCACCAACCAATCTTGCCGCTGCACCTGATGATGGCGGCCTATGGCATCAGTCAGATGAATAAGCTACGCATCCTGAAGAAGGGCTATCCCTGGTGGTGCGCGCTGATGATCGTCGGCGCACTGGCCTGGAACTGGTTTAAGCTCGCAGGACGGGGAATGATTTAATGCGGAGCGAGGCTCCGTTAGGCGATGAGGCTATAAGGCGATAGGGCTATGAGGCGAGAAGCTAAAGGCTAAAGGCTAGAGGCGAAAGGTTAGAGGCGAAAGGTTAGAGGCGAAAGGTTAAAGGCTAGAGGTTAGAGGTTAAAGGCTAAAGGCGATAGGAATAGATTATGAAAAGATTAAAGAATTTAATAGTTTATCAAAAATCCAAACAATTGGTAATGGATGTATATAAATTGCTAGAGCAGTTTCCTGATACAGAACGCTTTGCACTATGTAGTCAGATACGCCGTGCAATAGTCTCTATACCATCGAATATAGCCGAGGGAATGGGACGAGTGTCTAGTAAAGATCAAGCTCATTTTCTGAACATTGCATATGGTTCCTTGATGGAAGTCTATGCCCAATTAGATATAGCCCATGATTTAGGGTATATAAATAACGAGATGTTTAACCAAGTAGAAAGCGATGTGGAGGAGATCAGCAAAATGATTTCTACGATGGCTTCGTTAAGAAGCATATCCCCCGCCTCTCGCCTTTAACCTTTAGCCTTTCGCCTAAAAAAATGCGTACATTTTTTCTAATACTTTACTACGGATTGGCAAAACATTTGCCAAAGTCCACTATGCCTATCTTGGGTAAGATGGCTATGCGTTTGCGTTATCAATGTGCAAAGCACCTATTTGCTCGCTGTGAAGGATTTGTGAATCTAGAACAAGGAGCATATATAGGCAATGGAAAGAACTTTTACGTAGGTAATAATGTGGGATTGGGCAAAAATTTCACATGCCACAGCCGTATCGTGACCATTCATGATGGATTGATGATGGGGGAAGATGTCTTATTTCAGGGTGGTGGGCATTCGTTTGCTGACCCCAACAAACCAATAGGTTCAGAGCCAGACGATCCGCCAACGCCACTAGAAATTTGTGGTGATGTGTGGATAGGTGCTAGAGCAATCATCTTGCCTGGATGCAAACGCATCGGTGCACATAGCATTATAGGTGCGGGTGCAGTTGTGACTAAGGATGTACCTGATTACGCCATAGTAGGTGGTAATCCAGCCAAAGTAATACGAATTAGAAAATGATGTTAGAGAAAATGAAGGTACTAGTGGTAGCATCGGATAAAGGTGGACGTTTTGTGCCATTTATAGAGGAACAGGTAGTTGCCCTCGAGGCCCATGGCGTGCAGATCATCCGCTATGGCGTCACGGGCCATGGCATCATGGGCTATCTGCGTGAGCTGCCCGCGCTGTGCCGCCTTATCCGCGCCGAGCGTCCCGATATAGTCCACGCCCACTATGGCCTGAGTGGCCTGCTTGCCAACCTGCAGCGCCTCGTACCCGTAGTGACCACCTATCACGGCAGCGATATCAACCTGCCCCATATCCTGCGCCTATCCAAGATCGCTATGCACCTAAGCGCGCATAATATCTTTGTGTCCGCGCGAAATGTGGCGCTTGCCCTTGGGGAGGCACAAGCGCAGTGTAAAGTGGAAAGTGTAAAGTGTAAAGGCGAGGAAAACAGCAAAGCTGAAACAACTGCCTCTACACAGCCCGAAGGGCGATTACACCATACACCATACACTAAACATACGCTTCTCCCCTGCGGCGTGAATATCCCTAAACCATGGAGCGAAATGCAAAATCAGAGGGTAGAGCAACTGACTCTTAATCAGTGGGTCCAGAGCATACTGAGCAAAGACGTGACAAATGTGCTCTTTGCTGGCGCTTTTGACAATGCAGTGAAAGATGCATCCTTGGCAAAGGCTGTAATCAACGAATTAGCGATTGAAGGAGTTAAGGTTGAATTGATCGAACTAAAAGGGTATAATCGTGATCAGGTGAATGCTCTGATGTATAATTGCGATGCCTTGCTCCTGACCAGCAAGACCGAAGGCAGTCCGCAGGTGATCAAAGAAGCGATGGCATGCGGTTGTCCGATCGTCAGCGTAGATGTAGGCGATGTAGCCGAGCGCGTGAGTGGGGTAGAGGGCTGCTATGTCGTGCGCACGCGCGAACCTAAAGATATAGCCGAGGCACTCCAGAAGGCGCTTGCCTACGAGGGCAAGACCAATGGCCGCGAGCGCATCCTGGAGATGGGCCTGAGCAATGAGCAAGTCGTAGAGCAACTCATCGCGATTTACCAATCGCTGGTGTAGTGGATATTTTTAAAACAAAAATACGGGCTTTGCAAGCCCTACAAAAATAATTAAAAATCGATAGAATAATCTTTTTGTTTTTAGTCAGAAGAATGCGTCCCGCATTGGTGACTAAAACCCAAGAATGAAACATAAACAAAGAAATAGTTATTTTGATTTGCATACCTAAGCAACTAGTTGCTTCCTATATGCAAAGACAAAATATAACAACTAGATTTTTGTATATTTTTGTAGTGGAGTGTAACGAAGCGTATTTATGTTAAAGAAACATATAATTTTGAAACAAAAATACGGCATCTTTGATGCCTACAAAAATAATTAAAAATCAAGAAAACAATCTTTTGTCTTTGCTCAAAAGAATGTAGTTCACTACATTGGTGAGCAAAACCAAAGATATAATGATGAAACTGACATGAATAAATCAAACGATATACAATTTCAACAAGAAGTCTTTAATATCATTGGTGCTGCAATGGAAGTGCAAAATGAATTAGGTCTTGGTTTTTCGGAGTTAGTATATCATGAGGCTTTGAATATCGAGTTAGGTTTGCGTGGAATTCCTTTCGAGACAGAGAAATTGATTACCATTGCTTACAAAGGGCACTTACTCGAACGAACCTACAAGGCTGATTTAGTATGCTATGATGGTATTATTGTGGAACTAAAATCTGTTGATAAATTAAAATCAGATCATACTGCACAATTGTTAAATTACCTGAAAGCTACAAACTTACCATTAGGTGTCTTGATTAATTTTGGCGAAACACCATTAAAATACAAGATAGTTCCTAATTTTATCAACTCAAAAAAAATAATTTAGTTTTGGCTCACTAATGCAATTAGTTGCATTTTTATGAGCAAAAAACTAAATATAACAACTAGATTTTTGTATATTTTTGTAGCGGAGTGTAACGAAGCGTATTTATGTTAAGGATAAAATAATTTGAAACAAAAATACGGCATCACAGATGCCTACATAAATAATTAAAAATCAATGAACCAATCTTTTTGTTTTTAGTCAAATGAATGCGTTCCGCATTGGTGACTAAAACCAAAAAATTTAATTAACAATGAAAACAATCATTTTGTTTTGCATACCTAAGCAGCTAGCTGCTTCTTATATGCAAAAATAAAATATGACCCTAGATTTTTGAATATTTATATAGCGTAGAGTAACGAAGCGTATTTATGTTAAAGAAAATTATGACACAACTCCTTACATACCCCGACATTGACCCACAGAATGGCAAGCGCTCATTACTATTTTTGTGCAGTTTAGATGAATGAAATTCCTATTTTTGTGCAGTTTAGATGAATGAAATTCCTATTTTTGTGCAGTTTAGATAAAGAAAATTTCTATTTTTGTGCAGTTTGATTTGCATAATTAAAAGATTTTCAGTAACTTTGCAGCGATTTTTGAATTATAGTGTTTTATGAAGGATTTAAAGCGTATATTATCTAACCAAAAAGCGGAGTTGGAGCAGTTGAATTTGGCAACTCTTTGCACTAGAAAAGAGGAGCAAGAGATTCTTCTGAATAGCAAACTGGCGCAGATTGTGATTGGTGTAAGACGAAGTGGGAAATCTACTCTTTGTCAAAAAGTTTTGCTCCAAAATAAAGTACATTTTGCCTATGTGAATTTCGATGATGAGCGTTTACGACGTGTTTCGGCAGATGATTTAGATACGATCCTACAAGAACTATATGTGATTTATGGAGCTTTTACCCATCTTTTTTTGGACGAGGTACAGAATGTTAATAGTTGGCACTTATTTGTGAATAGGTTGCTTCGTCAAGGGATCAAACTGATACTTACCGGTAGTAATGCCAATCTGTTGAGCGGAGAATTGAGCACTCATCTGACAGGGCGATATCATCAAATAGAACTATATCCATTCTCATTTTCAGAGTATTGTGCTATCAAGGATGTGGATGTACATGGAACAACTACCAAAGCATATGGTCTACGAGATCGTGCTTTAGATGAATATATCATGACAGGTGGTTTCCCGGAATTGATTGCTTCGCCTGAAATCAACAAACGCAATTACCTATTCTCACTACGTGAAGCGATTATCAAGAAGGATATTTGTCAAAGATACAAGATCCGCTATCAACAAACATTGTCAGACCTAGCCAATCGTTTGTTAGATTGGTTTTGCCAAGAAAAATCCTTCAACGATATTGCGGAAGAGTTGGGCATCAAGTCGGTGCATACTGTCAAGAACTATATCACCTATCTGCAAAATGCTTATTTGCTCTGTCTTATTCCTAAGTTTTCGCTCAAGAGCAGTGAGCGTAATTCGGGGCGCAAATTATATGCAGTAGATAATGCTTTTATCTCGCAACATGAAAATGCTTTGCTGACAGAAAGTTTTGGTTTGCGTTTGGAGAATGTGGTAGCAGTAGAACTGCTGCGACGTCTGCATTCGGAGTATGAACAACTTTATTATCTGCGTAAGGTACAGGATTTTGAAGTGGATTTTGTAGTAGTAGAATCCTCGCATGTGCGCGAGTTGATACAAGTGACATATGATTTTGTAGAACCAACCACCAAATTGTATAACAGAGAGATAAATGCATTGCTAAAGGGCGCTAAACTGACACAATGCGATCATTTGACATTAATCATGATGCGAGGTGAAGCGCGCGATATTGTAGTAGATGGAAAAACTATCCATTGTGTACTTGCATCAGACTGGTTGTTGGAACGAAACTAGTATATACATTATCCTCGCCTTTACACTTTACACCATATACTTTACACTAGATAATGACACAACTCCTCACATACCCCGATATCGACCCACAGCAATGGCAATCGCTAGTAGAGCAATCAGCTACTGCTACTTGGTTCCAGACACCAGAGGCGTACGAGTTCTATGCGTCACTCCCAGAAGAGATGACTCCGTTTGCATTTGGAGTAGAGGAATACGAGGGCGATGAGGCGATGAGGCGATCCGGCGATGAGGCAAAAGGTAGGCTAGTGGGAGTAATAGTTGGATATACTACTCAGGAAAATAATCCTATTAAACAACTTCTTACTTGTCGATCTATCATTATCGGTGGACCTCTTTTGGATGAGCATATCAGCGATGAAGCGCTAAGTGCGCTGCTTGGTGCAGTCGCACAGTGCCCTGCCTCTAGCCTCATCGCCTCATCGCCTCATCGCCTAACAAAACCCATCTACATCGAGAGTAGGAACTTCCATGACTACTCGAAATGGAGAAATGTTTTTGAGGCAAATGGCTTCGCCTACCAACCACACCTGAATTTCCATGTTGATACCAGCTCGGTAGAAGTGGTGGACAAGAACCTAGGCAAGAGCCGCAAGCGAGATATACGCACCACCATCCGCGAAGGGGTGACACCCGTGATGCAACCTACCATAGAGCAGGTGCGCGAGTACTACCAGATACTCCATACCCTCTACACCACCAAGGTCAAGACGCCGCTGTTCTCTTGGCACTTCTTCGAGCAGCTCTACCATACCGAGCGTGCGCGTTTTATCCTAACCGAATACCAAGACCGTATCATAGGTGGTACCGTATGTGTGGAACTGCCCAACCGAGCACTATACGAGTGGTTCGCATGTGGCGAGGATGGGGTATATAACCATATCTATCCATCGTGCTATGCCACCTATCTAGGCATCCAATATGCTGCCGAGTCTGGCTGCCAAATCTTTGATATGATGGGCGCAGGCAAACCCGATGAGGCATATGGCGTACGCGACTTCAAGGCTAAGTTCGGCGGCGAACTGGTAGAACATGGACGATTCCTCTGTATTCGCAAGCCGCTACTGTATTGGATAGGGAAGATGGGTGTGAAATGGTTGAAGAGGTCTAAACGCTAAGATTTTGTTTGCATACTTAAGCAGCGGGCTGCTACTTATATGCAAAAACAAAATAAACTCCTGAATTGCCGATAATTGACATCCAAATTGACCTGAATTGTCTTTATAATACATCACCCTATGGCAAAGCAATCCCTTTGAAGATTATGTAAAATTTTCAGGGAAACACGGAAAAATGATGTAAAAAGTTTTGGGGAAAGCGGAAGTTTGCTGTAAATCAATAGATTATGAATTTTGTTTATTTTTTCTCTTAAAAATACTTGCATAATCTCTTAAAAAGTAGTACTTTTGCAGCGAAATATATTGAAAAGTGTAATATTTTGACTGTAAAACATATTGAAAAGTGTAATAATTGGACAATAAATTATATTGAAAAGTGTAATATTCCATGCTAAAACGAAAGATTACCAGATACTTAGAGCAACATCTTGCTTCTGCTTCCAACAAGATTCTACTTGTTGAGGGGGCTCGTCAGGTAGGTAAAAGCTATGTAATTCGCGAAGTCGGTCAACGATTGTTTGCTAATTATGTGGAATTAAACTTTGTAACCGATAATGAAGGAGTGCAATTATTTAAGAATGTACATACCGTAGATGAGTTTTATTTGCGTCTTAGTTCTGTAGCTGGAGATAGATTAGGGAACTATGATGATACACTCATTTTCTTGGATGAAATTCAGTGCTATCCTCAATATCTAACCTTATTGAAGTTCCTGAGAGAAGAACAGAAATATCGCTTTATCGCTAGTGGCAGTGCTCTCGGCATGGCGTTGCGCCATACGACCTCTATCCCTGTTGGAAGTGTGATAATTAAAAAAATGTATCCACTTGATTTTGAGGAGTTCTTGTGGGCAAATAATTATGGAGAAAACGCTATATCGAATTTATACAGCCATTTTATAAATCAACAACCCCTTTCTGAAGAGCAACACGAACAGCTTTTAGAGCTATTCCGTCGTTATCTATTGGTGGGTGGCTTGCCTGATGTGGTCAATGAATATTTGGCGACTCATAATATATTGAATGTGCGCAATTTGCAGAATGCAATTGCCGCTATGTACGAGGCAGATGCGTCGCAATACGAGAATAATGCTAGTAGAAGATTGTTGATTCGACGCATATACGCGATGATTGTTTCGCAAATGGAAAATAAGAAGAAGCGTATTGTGGCTAAGGATATACAAGATATCAAGGGAGATCGTTTTGCACGTTATGTAGATGAATTCGAATATCTGCTCTCTTCTGCAATATCGCTTGGCGTAAATGCGATTGCTAACCCTCGATTCCCGCTATCGGAATCTCTGCAAAAGAATCTGCTAAAACTTTACTTGAATGATGTGGGACTATTAACAGCGAAGTTATACCATACTAATATTCAACCCATCTTGCAGAACGAACGAAGCATCAATCTGGGAGCTGTCTATGAAAGTGTCGTAGCGCAAGAATTATCAAGTCATGGCTATCCTTTGTTTTATTATGACAATCGCCAAAAGGGAGAGGTGGATTTCATGATTGATGATTATCAGACAGGATCAGTGTTACCAATAGAAGTAAAATCTGGACGAGACTATACCATTCATAGTGCACTGAATGCCTTACTGAATAATAAAGATTATGGCATACACAAAGCAATTGTTTTCTCCAACGAAAGGCAAGTTAAGAAAGATGATGGTGTAGTGTATATGCCTGTATATTATGTAATGTTTCTTGATCAAGAAAGACAAAAAAATACGTCTCAAGAACTATTGTTTTAGTATTGAAGCAATTAAAAAAGATAAGGAATAAGTAATATTCGCAAGCCGCTACTCTATTGGATAGGTAAAATGGGCGTGAAATTATTGAAAAAACGATAAATGAAAAACAAGAAAACAATCTGGTTTGATATAACCAATGTACCACATGTGAACTTTTTACTACCTATCATACGCAAGTATGAAGGAGAGTTTGATATGGTGTTTACAGTACGAGATTTTGCAGAAACCAAAGGACTATTCGAGAAGCGAATAGCCAAACCATATATCAAACTTGGAGAGCACCAAGGTGGAAACAAAATAAAGAAACTACTAGGACTATTCAAACGCATATCACAACTCAATAAACAGGTACCACATTTTGACATCAAGATATCACTTGGTGGAGATTCATCTTCTCCTGTAGCTTGGCGAAGAAAGAAAATGGCTGTCACATTTGATGATAACGAAACATCACCAAATTGGATGTATGCACCATTTACCAACCTTGCCTTCTGGCCTAAGGTTATTAGCCCTGTTGTACTTGCTAAACAGGGCTTTAAGAAGAACCTATATCAATACAATGGCTACAAAGAAGATTTCTACCTAGCAGATTACCAACCTAATCCTGCTTTCCTCGAGCAACTGCCCTTTGAGCATTATGTGGTGGTGCGTCCAGAGAATATCAAAGCTAGTTACGTAGAAGGACGTCAGTCTATCGTACCTCAGCTGCTCAAGAAGCTTGATGCTGCAGGCTACAACATCCTTTTCCTCCCTCGTTATGAATCGGATAAGGATTATGCCGCTGGCATCAAGAATATCTACATGCCTCGTGAGGCAGTCAACGGACTAGATGCTTGCTACTACGCCGACGCTATCCTCACCGGTGCTGGCACCATGGCCCGCGAGGCGGCTTGTCTAGGTGTACCATCCGTATCGTTTTTCGCTGGAGCACACTTATTGGCGGTGGACCAATCCATGGTAGATGCAGGTAAGATGTTTTATTCGCGCGATGTACAGCAGATCATGCAATTCCTCAATAACTCGCGCCACTCCTTTTTCGCCGAACGTGGAGGCGGCATAGCTGGCCTCGCACGTTGCAAAGCCGTCCAACAAGAGATCCTTGACACACTAGATAAAAAGATACGCGAGTATCTAGGAGAAAAATAAATACAGAATTTTGGAAGCAATTCAAGTAACATCATTGACTTAAAAATAACGAATATATGCTTATCACCTTGATCGCCGGCGCAAGACCCAACTTCATGAAGATTGCGCCACTCATCAAAGCCATCCAAGCGGCTGAGGCTGCCGGCAAAGATGTCCACTATCGTCTAGTGCACACTGGACAACACTACGACAAGAATATGTCAGATACCTTCTTCGAGGAGCTTGGCATACCTATGCCAGACGTCAACCTGGGTTGCGGCGGCGGCACACAGGCCGAACAAACAGCCAACATCATGGTGGCGTTTGAAAAAGATCTGATGGCAAACCCAACAGACATCGTACTCGTCGTAGGAGATGTCACTAGCACCATGGCGTGCTCTATTGTAGCCAAGAAACTCAATACAAAGGTATGCCATGTGGAAGCTGGTATCCGCAGCTGGGACCTCACCATGCCCGAAGAGATCAACCGCATGGTCACCGATGCACTGGCGGATTATATGTTTACGACGAGCGAAGTGGCGAATAAGAACCTTGTTCTTAGTGGCTGCAGTTTAGAGAACGTACCTAATAGCCTTATCGCCTCATCGCCTCATCGCCTACCTGAAGAAGGTTATACCTTCGAACGGATCAAGCAACGCGTATGGTATGTGGGTAACGTGATGATTGATACCTTGCTGGCTAATCGCAGCAGATTCCGTCGTCCTCAGGTGTATGACGAACTAGGACTGGAAGAGAGCAACTATATCGTGATGACCATGCACCGCCCGGCTAATGTGGACGAGGAGACCCATCTAAAAGCCCTTATGGAGCAGATCATCACCAATGTGCACGGATTGCCCATCATCTTCCCAATACATCCTCGTACCGCCAAGATATTCTACAACCTCTGGGGCGATGAGGAGAAACTCAGACAATTATTCCCGAATCTGCATATCGTAGCCCCAATGGGATACCTAGAGTTTAACTACCTGGTAGAGCGTGCCAAAGCCGTGGTGACCGACTCAGGCGGCATCACCGAAGAGACCACCGTGATGGGGGTACCATGTATCACCCTGCGCGACAATACCGAGCGACCAGAGACCTGCACCGTAGGTACCAACGAGCTGATAGGCACCGACCCAGCGGCTGTGAAACCCGCGCTGGATCTGCTATTCAGCGGACAATGGAAAAAAGGTGCCATCCCAGCTCTATGGGACGGCCATACGGCCGAGCGTATCGTGGATATATTACTGGCATTATGAAACGACTACTAACCATCATCGGCGCACGGCCGCAGATCATCAAGGCGGCAGCCATATCCAGAGCCATCCAGTCGCATTTTAGCGATAAGATCGAAGAACATATCCTGCACACGGGTCAACACTACGACCAGAACATGTCGGCCGTCTTCTTCGACGAACTAGGCATACCCGAACCCCACTACAACCTGCAAGTGGGCTCGGGCACCCATGCCACACAGACCGCACGCATCACCGAAGGTGTAGAGCAAGTGCTCATGCAAGCCGCCCAAGAGGGCACGCCCTTCGACGGCGTGATCGTCTATGGCGACACCAATTCCACTTTGGCCGCATCCATCGCGGCAGCGAAAATACATGTGCCCGTATTCCATATCGAAGCCGGACTGCGCTCATTCAATATGTCGATGCCCGAAGAGGTCAACCGCATCGTCTGCGACCTGCTGTCTACCATCCTCTTTACCCCCACCGAGACGGGCCTGCAGAACCTCCACGCCGAAGGCTTTGCCGAGGACGGCATCAAGCAGCGCGTGCGCTTTGCTAATGGCCATAGACCACGCGTGGTACTATCCGGCGATGTGATGTATGACAACTCGCTATACTTCAGTGAGATAGCCGACCAAAAGTCGGATATCATCGAGCGCCTTGGATTGACCCAACGAGGCTTCGTATTGGCCACTATCCACCGCCCTGCGAATACGGATAATGCCGAGAATCTACAGTCCATCTTCGCAGCCCTTCTTGACATCGCCGAGCAGGAGCAGATAGACATCGTTCTGCCGCTGCATCCACGCACCCGCAAGATGCTGCCTGAGCAGCTTACTGAGGACCTGCTAGAGCGCATCGAGCGCACACCACAGATGAAGATCATAGAGCCTGCGTCCTTCTTCGAGATCATCCGCCTGGAGAAGAACGCCCGCGTGGTGATGACCGACTCGGGTGGGGTGCAGAAGGAAGCCTTCTTCTTCGAAACACCCTGCGTGATCCTACGCCCCGAGACCGAGTGGGTGGAGATCGTAGAGGCGGGTGCCGGCGTGATAGCCGACGCGGATTATCAGCGTATCGTGGAGGGCTATCGCCAACTAGCGGGCAAGGCGGTGAGCTTCCCAGCGCTCTTCGGCGATGGACATGCTAGCGAGAAGATCCTCGAAGCGATCCTTGGAGCCCTGTAGTTTAGTGGACGGCGCAGAGCGCCTACAGGCTATAAGGCGAAAGGCGATGAGGCGATGAGGCGAGAGGAAAGAAAGCTCCTACACGCAGCAAGCTGCTCGAGACAAAATCGTTCGAGGCTCTGCCGAGATAAGAAATCTTATTAATCTATTTTATCACTGCGCCTGGATTTAGGGACTATAGTGGAACTAGTAGGCGAAAGGGATAATATCTCCTACTCGCTGCGCTCGAGAAATCTTATTAATCTCATTGCTCACTTCGTTCGCTCAATGTACTCCGTAATATATTGCCACCGTTCGCTTTTTCGTCATTACGCTAACGCTATGACTATTCATCGCTACGCGATAAAAGCTCACTTAATCTAAACAAATAAAAGCAAGTATCGTCTGCCACTAGCTATGTGTACCGTCACATTTATAAGATTCAATGACTGAGCACGGAACGAGCGGAAGGAATGGTGGCAATTTATCACGGAGTGCCTTGTAAGGGGTGGATGATAGCCTAAAAAAGATTTAATTAGATTTCTTATCTCCCTTTGGTCGAACGATTATTTCTGCCCGAAGGGCAAGGAGCTACAAAATTTCTCCCACGGATTTCACGGATCGTCACGGATGTTTTTTTACTCCCAAAATTGTTCAAAATTATCAAAAATTAATCCAAAATTTTCTTTTTTCTTTTAAACAAAAATACGCTTCGTTACACTCGCTACAAAAATAATTTAAAAATATTTCAAAAGGATATATTTGGTGTTATGGCTATCGCCATCATGTATCGCTATATCTGCTGACTCACTTAAGCAAGCTTAGATTCGTCATCATCCCTACCGATACCATACCTGCTATCGCAGCTATTACACACCAAATAACTTCCAATGTTCTCCGAACAATTTTAAATGCTCTTCGAACCATATTCTATGAACCTAGCCTTCGGCTAATTTCATTGAAACTACGCAAAGCGTATATTCATAAGATATGTTTTTGACGCATATGCCGCAGG
>JAZSGL010000098.1:0-4192 GCA_045532735.1 Paludibacteraceae bacterium
AGTATGCATTTGAGGTAGATATGGGTTCAGCAAACAAGTACAATAAGTTCCCCTTCTATCATGCTTTGGCATACGGTATTCCCTCCAATCATACCAATTTGAGCAATACAATGAACTTGTTGGGCAAGAATGTTTCATCACTATTCACCTTCAAGTCATTCTTTTCGACTTATAAAGCGATGAGTTCAACGGCTCTCACCAAGGGATGGACAGCTTTTGATATCGATGCATCGGCCTATAGCCCTCACGAAAAGAGGTGGGTTGATTCAGATGAGCAGTTGCAGATTGCTTGTCGCACAGAGCTGAACCAGTCTGTGTCATTGGCAGGAAGCCTTGAGGCCAATATCTCTGGTAAATACTCATCAGCCGAGCAAACAGCATCGGCGACTAGTGGTGTGAGCAGCACCTTGCAGACCTTGGGAAGCATTATCGGTGATGTACAAAACTCGGCATTAACTGGTATAGAGGAAATTGTAACAGGTTCCTCACTGAATACCTATTGTCGCTATATCGGCGCAGTTTGTAATGTTGCCGCATTTGCGTATGACTATTTGACGGAGGATAAGTTTGCCGAGAATATTACAGACTCTATGCCTGGTAAGATTGAGATGAGCCTGACTGGCGACATAGAACTCTCGGGATACATCAAGAGTTTATCTTCTAACTGTATAGCTCCGATAACATTAAGAGGAACCACCTTTAAAGATATCAACAAGGATACCCACTTCGGACAGGGAGTGTGGGGCTTGAATGCAGATCCGGTGATGTATATTGTAGATGATTGTATCATAGGTGATACTGACCATTTCTTGCTCAGAGTCAATGGGGATGGAACATATGGAAACTCTGCTGTGGAAGATTATCATTTACGTTTGGTCTCATTCTTTGATCCAACAAGCATACAACTAAATATTAACCCAGAATTGTTTCCTGATGTCTCAGACGTAAATATTATGTGGAACTACGGAGTATACCCAAATATCTCCAAGGGGCATACTTCAAAATATGCACAATTGATGGAGTTGTCACGTCCTACTTTGAAAATTTTAGACAAACCGACTTCTACAATTTATAAGTCAAAAGAATCGAATACCCCCAAGTATATACAGGCTTCTCGTACTGAATTTATGTCTACGATATTGGAGGAAACATTAGATAATTGTGATAAAGTGAAGCAGGAGGATTCCAACTACTCATATTATGGTAAGTTAGTTGATTGTGAGGGAAAGAACTTCATGATGCAACCACAGGTTTATTTCCCCATAACGAGGGTAGGCGATGCTATCAAACTTTGTGATGGCGAGATGCCAGACTTTGTGGTACTGGTAAGTCTGACGTTTGAATCGGGTGGTCGAACCTATGTCTTCAGTCAACGTTTCCTTCCCGAAATAAAGTTTATGAAGCGAAGTGAGGTCCCTGACATGTTGAGCAAATTGAAGGGCTATGCAAAATCTTCCAAGAGTGGTAGTTGTGGCCATTTAGCAGGCAGTGAGGTCCCCGTTTATCATCCTTCAGGAGACGCATTAATTCAGAAAACGATTGATATATTAGAAAAGATTAAATAAACTTATGAAAACAATGAAATTTTATATAGCAATGATTGCTGTTGTTCTGTTTGCTGCATCGGTTACTTCGTGTTCTCCTAATGAAGATTTTGCTGAGGAACAGGAGCAAGGAGAAGAGGTTGTATTTGACCAAGTAAAGTACTTTCAAGACTATTTCGTGAATTTGGATTCGTTAGGAAACTTCATACTTCGCGTTAATGGGGCCAAGTTAAATCCTGCTGATAGTACAGAACTTTATATTGGAGTTGCAGATCTGAATGCTGCTGCAGAGATGTTCAAAGAGATGCAGTCGCCTGATACGGAAGTTAGGTTATCTGCTCCGTCAACCATAGATATGGAGGCCGATTTAAGGGATAGAACAGGACAATGTCAAGAGACCGTTTATTTCAAAGTGGTAGATGAGTCTCCCACTTTGGCTGAAATAACCTTCGCTAAAGGTAATGTAATAAAGTATGTATCAAAAGTTATCTTTATTAAAGAATCAGCATGGCCTGATAATGATGAATCCCCTTATTTAATCGGTGATAGAGTGTATTCTCATATATATGGCATGTGTATTAGAGAAAAAAAGAATGGTGTAGCGGGTTTGCTTTTATATGTAGGAGATAAGGTTAAGGCTGGTAATGATAAAGTAGATTTGGCGGCTAATGCAACAAATGCTAAGGAAGCATCTAAAGTGTTGCGACAAGATTGGGATACTTTAGCTGATATGTGGGGGTATGATGAGTTGAAGAGAGGAGAATTTTATTGGATTTCTGATTTTTCAGCATGGCCTCCTTTATCTAGGTGTGCAATAAGACTTTCCGATGGGAAAATAGAAGGTTTCGCTTTTTATAGGGAAAAACACTATATTAAAGTGTTTACGTTTTAATATTTAATCATCGATGCATCTTGTCAGGGTTTGTATATTCTTTCTATCCGTGTGTGCCCTATGGGCATGCACGGATATTGAGTCTTTGCCCACTGGATCACCGAGGAGAGAGGTTCTGGTGCTCTTCTCACCGAACGGCTTGGGCGACAATGGGTATAATGACCAAGTGCTACGGGGAATAGTGAGGTATGCCAATAGCGACAAGGGCGCTGATGTAGAGGTAGACTATTACAACCCGATGTCGTTGGATGATGGTGTGCGCATCATCGATGAGTGGCGCGACACGACCTTTGAAGAAGGGAACTGTTTGTTGGTGCTGGCCAGCGCGGTCTATAAGGATACCCTCATGAACCGATTGCAGAAGAGACCATTGGATACCTCGCACCGAAAGGTGTTGATGTTTGAGACGGATAAGGTGGCTCTGCCGGGTGTGTCGACCTTCAGCCTATCGATGTATGGCACAGCCTATATGGCTGGGGCTTTAGCAGGTGAGATGAGTTTTTCTCCACTAATAGCATTGGCCAATCCTTCGGACAAACCTATACGCATGGCTGCCGATGGATTTAGAGAGGGATATGCGGCTTATCATGATAATGCAGAAACGGTGGATGTCATCCATTTGTCTGATACAGACGCAGGGTATGCCATGGCTGACTCGGTCTATCGGTTGATGTATGATTGGGGAATACGCTATAACTTTATATTCCCTGTGATGGGTGGTTCCAATATGGGAGTGTTCAGGTATATGCGTGAGTATCCTCGCGATCTCTATACGGTGGGAACGGATGTAGATCAGAGCCATCTGTGTAACCAAATGGTGGGTAGCATGGTGAAGCATATCGACCGTGTGGTAGAGGAGTATCTGACGAGGTGGGCGGCAGGTGAGGAATTGCCCAAACACGTATTGTATGGCTTGGAGAGTGGCTATGTGGATTGGGTGCCATCGTACAACTTCAATGGAGTGTTTGATGAAATATTAAGCCGTGCGCGAGTAGAGGCTATAGCAAAGGAACAGAGTTATGGAATGGAATAAAAGCATTATCGCGTGGGGGATGTTGCTGGTGTTGTGCATGTCGTGCAGCAAGGAACAGGGGGTATTGCCCGAAGATACCGTAAAGTGGGAGACACGCAAGGTGGCTGTAGTATTGCCCATGCAGAATGGACTTGACAAACATTGGAGGCGCACGTTGAACCAATGTGCCGAAGACTTGAAGCAGGCCTTTGCCATGCAGCAGAGAGGTATAGCCTTGGAATATGAATGGTATGACGAGGATAGTGAGGACTTGGAGCAACTGGCCGATGAACTATCGAAGCGTAAGGAGGTGGTGGCCGTAATAGGTGGGTATCATTCGGATAATGCCAAGAAATTGGCTTCGAGATTCTGCCGTTCACAGGTAAAAAAGACTTTCTTTACCTTGGCTACAACCGAAGAATTGGTACGTGGCTTCTCCTCGGCTGGCTGTTTGTGGGCAATGACGGAGACGGACATCGCCCAGTGTGAAGTTTTGTTGGCAAAAGCATATGCTTATGGAGCAAAAAGCGTAGGCTTGATTGCCGATGGGGGCACTCTGTATGGAAAGACCTTTGTAGAATGGTTTGCCTTTCAAGCCAAGGAGCTGGGAATGGAGGTAAAGGGTATCTATAACTATGAACATAGCAGCATAGAGGAAGAGGCGGCCAAGGCTATGGCATCGGGAGCCGACTATCTGATATGTGCGCCCAATGATGTGGAGGGCATCCGCAAGATACAGGAGGC
>JAZSGL010000051.1:0-28694 GCA_045532735.1 Paludibacteraceae bacterium
GTGAACTGCTATGGTGCTGACGATGTACGCGAAGGTGTAGCTATCCTCTGGCACGAGAACGTAGATGTATCTATCACAGGAAACTCTACCAACCCAACTCGTTTCCAACACCCAGTAGCTGGTACCTATAAGAAAGAGCGCGTATTGGCTGGTAAGCCATACTTCTCTGTAGCTTCAGGTGGTGGTACAGGCCGTACTTTGCACCCAGATAACATGGCTGCAGGTCCTGCTTCTTATGGTATGACAGATACTTTGGGCCGTATGCACTCTGACGCTCAATTTGCTGGTTCTTCTTCAGTTCCTGCACACGTTGAGATGATGGGCTTCCTCGGTATTGGTAACAACCCAATGGTAGGTTGCACCGTAGCTTGCGCTGTAAATGTAGCGTTGGCATTGAACAAGTAATTAAGTCAATTTAGATAAAAATACCACGAAAAACCGTAGAAAATTTAAAATTTCTACGGTTTTTTTTGTGTATGTGCATTTTTTTTTGTATCTTTGCGCGTTATTTTTTAACGGACTAAATAGCATCGAAAAAATATGAAAAATATTGCTTTTATCGTTAACCCCATTTCGGGAACCAAAGCTAAAAATCGTGTTACAAAATTGATTCGCGAGTTGTTGGATCCTCAGCTATTCTCTCCTACCGTAGTAGTAACAGAATATGCTGGGCATGCTACACAGTTGGCACAACAGTTTGCACTAGAGGGTTACTATGCTGTAATAGCAGTAGGTGGAGATGGTACGGTAAATGAAGTTGCCAACGGCTTGGTTGGGACCAATACCGCACTAGGTATTGTTCCTAATGGTAGTGGCAATGGGTTTGCGCGTCATCTCGATATTTCCACTCGAATGAATCGTGCCATTGAGATGCTAAATAGCAGCGAAGTTATCAATGTTGATTACGGGATGGTAAATGACAAGAAGTTTTTTTCTACCTGCGGTGTAGGATTTGACGCTCTTGTGGCTGTTCAGTTCAACGAGGGAAAAAGCAGAGGATTAAAAACATATATACAAAACACCTTGCAAAGCCTATTCAATTACAAGCCAGAAACGTATCACATTTTAGGCGAAGGGATTGACATTACCACAGAAGCTTTCTTAATTACCTTTGCTAATGCAGGCCAATGGGGATATGACGCCTATATTGCTCCAAAAGCTAGCGTACAAGATGGTTTAATGGATATCGCCATTGTGAATAAGTTCCCTCTGAGTGCAGCTCCTAAGTTAGCACTAAATCTATTCACGCACGACATTGATGAGAACTTTTACATGAATACTGTTCGTTCCAAAGCGATTACCCTGATTCGTGAAAACGCAGGTGCCATTCATATTGATGGCGATCCATTTGAGATGCCTAAAGAATTAAACATAAAGATTGTAGAAGATGGCTTAAAAGTATTGGTCAAGAAACGATTTTAAAAAACATACGATTATGACAATTAAGATTATAAACAAAAGCAACAACCCTCTTCCACGCTATGAGAGTGAGCAAGCAGCTGGAATGGATATTCGCTGCCACATTGCAGAACCCGTAACGATACTCCCCTTGGAGCGCAAATTGCTGCCCACGGGTCTATTTATTGAATTGCCTATCGGCTACGAGGCACAAATCCGTCCCCGTAGTGGTTTGGCGCTCAAGCGTGGATTAACTGTACTGAACACCCCAGGTACAATTGATGCGGACTATCGCGGCGAGATTGGTGTGATACTAATCAATCTCAGCAGCGAACCACAAACAATCGAACCAGGTGAACGCATTTGTCAAATGGTGATTGCCAAACACGAACAACCTACATTGGAAGAGGTATCAATATTAGGCGAAACCGAACGCGGGGCTGGAGGTTTTGGACATAGCGGAGTGAAATAAGTACAACTATATGCAGATAATACAGAAAATAGGGATATATGTAGGATTGCTGTTCTATGCCACAACAGCAATGGGACAAATTGATGCCCCGGCTGCGGAGTTGGACACACTCTCCGCAGAGGAGCAACAACAATTTCTGTATTATTTCTATGAAGCACAACGATTGATCGAAAAAGAAGATATACCTCATGCTTGGGAACTAGTGCAATTCTGCTACGAACTAAATCCCAATGATGCTACTATTAACCACCAAATGAGCGTATTCTACGAACATTTTGATAATCCTACACAAGCTCAGTTTCATTCCCAGCGCGCATTTGAATTATTGCCCAATGAGTATTGGTACAAATACAACTTGTATCTCCTACAGAGCAATAGTCATAAATCTGAAAAACTTGCTATCAACAACCTCAAGCAAACTGCTGATAATAATCCCAAGGACGAGGATCTTCATGCTTTTCTGCAAAAAGCATACATCCATGTAGGAGATTATGAACAGGCATTATTGTTGCAAGACCAAATTGACTCAATCGTAGGTTACAACGCAATGAGCGCGATGCAACGATATCGGTTGAATGTGGTGATGGAAAACACCAAACAGGCGATTTACGAAGTCGAGCGATATTTAGAGGAGGAACCTAGTGATGTACAATTTCAAATATTTCGCATGCAGTTGTACGAGGAGACCAACCAACCTTCCGAAAAAATGGTCGAAGCATATTCTGCTGTATTACCCTATCAACCTCGCAATTGGGTATTAGTGAATAATTTGGCCTGGCATATATGCATATCTGGTGGAGATTTACAACAGGCAGAGCAACTATCCCGCACAACTATCATGGCAGAGCCTAGCAATCCCGTTTTCCTTGACACTTATGCATGGATAATGTATCAATTAGGGGATTACACTAGCGCGTTCTTTTACATCCAACGCGCCTTGGAAAATGTAACAGATAACACGTACAAAGAGATTACAGCACACTATAAAGCCATACTCAAGAAATTACAACTATGAAACGATTCTTACCTGTCATATTATTACTTAGTTTGCTCGTATGTTCATGCCGCACACAACAGCAAATAGAGCCCCTTCACTATCAATCCATGAGCCAAAAAGGCAGTGTAACATTACGATTGAACCAACTAGAATATACACTGTTTTGTACTACACAATTATGGCGCAATGAGTTGATCGTCTTGTCATTGCAACCTACTCTCGGATTAGAGATGGTTCGAATCGAAGCAACCAATGATAGTGTAACAATTGTGGATAAGATGAATTATCGATATACCACCCTGGAATATAACTGGGCACCAAAACAAGTAACCCCTACTCCGTCATTTGAATTGATACAAAATTTTGTCACAGCACCTATACAGGAACAACAGAAGAAAAAGAAAAAACAGCAAAACCAATTTACCTTTCAATTAGGAGCATCTAGAATAACTATCCAATGCGCCTTCTCGCAACGAGGATACGACAAACTAGGTACTCCAAGACAAATGAACCTACAGAAATACAAGCGTGTATCATTACACGAAATATTACCCCTATGAAAAAAATCGTAATCATACATATCGCATTCTTGCTTGCCATATCGTTGTCAGCACAGAGTGTAAAGGAGCTGCAAAAGCAACAGCGTGAGCTACAACAACAATTGGAGCAAACTAGCCACATGCTTAAGCAGACCAAACAGAGCGAAACTGCCACTGTCAACAAACTCAATCTTTTGAATAGTGATATCAAAACACGAAAAAAACTAATCCAGAATATCCAGGCCGAAATATCTGGGTTAAATACAGAGATGGAGCAATTGAAAGGGAAACGAGCTCAGTTACAAGGGGAATTAGAAGAATGTAAGGCAGATTATGCTCAAATGATCCGGGAAACGCATTACGCAGACATGCAGCAGTCTCCCCTCCTCTTTCTACTTTCGTCCGAGACCTTTCAACAACTTTCCAGACGAATTCGATATATGCAGCAATTCGCCGCATATCGCAAAGAACAAGTACGACACATAGAGGAAATACAAGCTGACATTGACCAGCAAAACAAATTGCTTGAGCAACGAAAAGACGACCGTTCGGCTGCACTAAAAAACCAAAAACGCGAACAAAACAAGCTGGCTAGTGATGAGCGCAAACAACAAAGCATGCTCCAAACACTAAAAAAACAAGAGAAAGATTTGTTAGCAAAACAAAAAGAACAGCAAAAGAAAGCCAACGAACTGAATAAAAAAATAGAAGAATTAATCTCTAAACAAGTTCGTACGACTACCACTTTGACCAAAGAGCAACAACTGATTGCTGGTGGCTTTGAAGCTAATCAAGGACGAATGCCATGGCCAGTAGAAAAAGGATACGTCAGCGGTCACTTTGGCAAGCACAAACATCCTGTACATGAACATGTGACAGTGGACAACAAAGGCATATACCTACAAACGGTAAAAAACGCCAACGCTCGCGCCGTATATGAAGGTGAGGTGACTTGGTGCTCGCAAATGAATGGTAATTATGCGGTAATCATCCAGCATGGTAACTACCGAACTGTCTATTCTCCACTCAAATCTATCACGGTAAAACAAGGAGACAAAGTCACTGCCAAACAGACTATTGGAGTTATCTATACAGATAGCAGCGAAGATAATAAAACAGAATTATATTTCCAATTGTACAAAGATCGCTCTATCCTTAACCCTAGTCTATGGTTAGCGCAATAAGAATAACGAAACAATTAAAATATAAAGTATATGAAAACAACAAAAATACTGAGTTTGCTACTAGTAGTCCTACTAGTAAGCGGATGCAAACAAAACAATTGGCTGGATTGGAAGACACAAAACGAAATGTGGCTTATACAAAATTCCAAGCAAGAAGGAGTACAAACCACTCTTACTGGTCTGCAATACAAGTGCATCTTTGCGGGGCACGAGACTTCTGCTCGTCCTGATGATGCCAAAATGGTTACTATCAAGTATAGTGGTAAACTAATCAACGGCTACGAGTTTGATGCCAATGATAACTATACCGCATATGTTAACAATTTTGTTGCTGGTTTTGCAGAAGGACTTAAGAAAATGCAGGAATTTGGTATTTACGAATTGTACATACCATATGATTTGGGATACGGGTCCAAAGGAACGGGTACTGAGGGATCTAGTAGCCATATTCCACCCTATTCCACGCTCATCTTCTATGTAGAATTAATCGATGTGCTGTAGATGAGACATTGGTTAACCATATTTATAGTATGTTGCCTACTTGCGGGATGTGAGGATGTCAATCGCCATTCTCCTGTGCCACATGTGCCAGTCAACTACACCCTACATATCACTCGAGAGTATCCGCACTTTATGCCAGACCATGGTTTTCAGACAATGACCATTACCCAAACCAAATTTGAGCGCGAATATATAGGATATGCCGGACTACTAATTTGGGTAGCGATGGATAGCCAATACCATTCCGCCGATTTATGTTGCCCTAATTGTATTAAGAAGAGCCAACCCGTACAGGTAGATGGATTGTATGCTATATGCCCCACCTGCAACGAACATTTCGACTTAAGCACAGGCTATCCATTTCCCACCAAAGGAATCACGAAACATCCACTTCGCATTTATCGAACTGATTTCAAAGATCTTTCTGGTCTGAAAACCCTACGAATACTCAATTAATACCTACCTTACTATGTTATCCATCTACAAAGCATCTGCAGGCAGCGGTAAGACGTACACCCTAACTCGCGAATATATCAAGTTATTGCTCAAAGATACTCAATTCGCCAAAAGCAAAAGTCTGCCACATAGTCGCATCCTAGCAGTAACCTTTACCAAGAAATCTACTGCTGAGATGAAAGAGCGCATTTTGCACGAATTGTATATCCTCGCCAATACTCCTGATAAATCGGATTACATTTCAGATCTCACTTCTGATGTGACCTTAGCCATGAGTCAAGAGCAAATACAACAACGCGCTCAATGGTTACTAATTGGTATCTTACAAGATTATTCACGATTCTCCGTCTCTACTATTGATGGATTTTTCCAACAAATCATTCGCAGTTTTGCCAAAGAACTCGGCCTATCTGCCACATACGATATCGCTATGGATAGCGAAGAGATAGTACAACAAGCAGTGGATGATTTATTCAAAAGCATTCGTTCTGATCAACCAGATAGAGATGCTCTCAAAATGTGGCTTATAGATTTTGCGCAGAAAAACATAGATGACAACAAGCAATGGAATCCTAACGCAATGATCAAGAAGTTTTCTGCCGAATTGCTACGAGAGCAGCTCATGCGCCGCATGCATGCCCTGCAAGATGTCTTCGAAGACAAAAAGCGCATTAGCAATTATATACAACAACTGAAACAAATATGCGTGCAAGCTGAACAACAAATCAACGATCTGCTACAACAAGCTTCACAAATTTTCGCTTCAGAAACTGGATGGAATGCTAATCTCAGTAACGCTTTCATCAAAAAAACACCAATAGAATGGCTAGAAGGAAAAATCGGTACCACATTCAATAAGGTGCTAGATAATCTTAGCGCTGCCTATCTAAAATCTATCCCTAAGGCACAGCAACAACATCTTGCTACCATCCTCGAACTGCAACTGCTACCCATTTTCGAGCAGTTAGTCGAACTTTGTACAGGAAATGTCGCGCGCGACTACTTCACTGCTAAAGCAATTTTACCCCATTTGTATACCACTGGCATCTTGCAAGATGTAGACAAACAAATCCAAGAAACGGATATTTCATTGGGACGGTTTCCTATTTCTAAAACCAACGAGTTTGTCAACCAAGTCATAGATGGACAAGACGCGCCTTTCATTTACGAGCGAATTGGGCAATACTACCATCACTACATGATTGACGAGTTCCAAGATACTAGTTCGCTACAATGGGAAAACTTTTCTCCGCTCATCCATGAGAGCGAGGATAACAACCGCGACAACCTCATCGTCGGCGATGTGAAGCAGAGCATCTATCGCTTTCGCAACTCAGACTGGCGTCTACTTAATGCTGTGCCATCACAGTTTCAAAACACAATTGCCCCAAAGATGGAAGACAATTGGCGTACTGCCAAAATCGTCATCCAAGAGAACGAAAAACTACTACAACGCTATTCTACTTGGGTAGCGGATCAGATAGATATAGAAACCCAGCAACCCGAAATCAGCCAGGATATTCGCAAAATGTACAGTTGGAACGAAATGCACCAAGAAGCGCAAAAATCCTACAAAGGCTATTTCCATATGCAATTCTTTGAGGGTAAAAACGCACAAGCTGAGGCGCTAGAGGCACTCGACCAACTGCTACAATCACTCCTAGCAGAAGGCATTGATCTCAAGCGTGTCACGCTACTCACACGATTTGCATACGAAGCCGCGCAATTAGCCCAGTTCCTCGTTCAGCGAAACTATGCCGTACAATCTGCCGCGGGACTTCGCGTTGATGCACATAAGGCTGTCAAAGTGATTATCAATCTTCTCAAAGATGATTGGAAGCAAACTTCGTCAATCGCACACAGCGCTATACAACAATTCTATGGAGATCTAACCGAAGAACAGATAGCAAAGATCTCACGCGCTGAAGTCTTGCCACTATATGAACGCATACAAACCATCATTGATGCATTACAGTTAGTAGCACTAGAAGGGGCTGCACCATATATCACCACATTCCAAGATATTGTATACCAGTTCACTAAGAACCGTGTAGCAGATGCTGCTGCCTTCATTGACTTCTGGAAACGCAAATCTAGCAAGTTCACTATTCCTGCTGCCAAAACTACCAATACCATCCAGATCATGACCATACATAGTAGCAAGGGATTGGAATTTGATATCGTTATACTTCCTAAATTATCATGGCCTATCATGTCATTCCATCAGGAAGACATAATTTGGTGCGTACCCAAAACAGCGCCTTTCAATACTATGCCTATCGTGGCTGTACACCCTAGCGAACGACTCATGCGGACGCATCTCAAAGACGATCTCATACAGGAAAAAGTAGCACAATATACTGACTACCTCAACCTAACATATGTTGCACTCACTCGACCACGCTACAGATTATACGCATTCGGAGAAAAGTTTTCCGCTAATAAAAAAGATGAAATATCCATCAAAAATATTGGTCATCTATTCTCTTATCTATACCACAAAAATGGCGAACTAAACGAACAACTCATTTACGCTAAAATGGATGACGGCACTGACAAACCAGCCCCACTACCCCCATTGAAAGATGAGAAAAAGAAAGAAGCCGCAGATAAAGAGAAAGACAAAAAAAACAATGAGATACGCGTAGCGACATATGTATCCGAGTCTATTGACAATCGTCTCATTCTGCGAAGCCGGTCCGAAGACGACTTCGACCCAGACACCCCTCTCTCCATCGTGGACCTAGGTATCAAGATGCACCTATGGCTATCTCATATCAACACATGGAGTGATGCCGAGCCCAGCCTCCTACGAATGAAACAAGAGGGACAAATAACTGACATACAAGCACATACCATGCGCCAACAACTCGAACTAGTACGCACACTCATTCAGCGCGAACAGCACGATGATTGGTTTGCTGGTGAATATCAGATACTCTCCGAGCGTGATATCCTTGTCCCATCTAGCAAGAAACAACGCCCCGACCGAGTAATGATCAGGGGCACACATGCTATTATCATTGATTATAAATTTGGTTACCAACAACGCAAATCACATCTCGAACAAGTACGCGGCTATATGACATACATCCAGCAAATGGGATACACTACCGAAGGGTATATCGTATACAGTGCCCTACAAACAATCCATTCTGTCCATTAAACAACACTACACCACCCTATACAATACTACACTATGATCACCGACCAGCAAGTAATATCCATCGGACGAATTACCCGCACACACGGCAAACGTGGTGAAATACAATGTCTTACATCCAACGAATATTGGGAGAATGCAGACGCAACATTCCTCATTCTTAGTATTGACAATATCCTTGTACCTTTCCGAGTGTTGGATTGGCGTGGAAAGGGAAGCGACTCACTCATCTTTCAACTCGACCGCATCTGCGACGAACAAATGGCGCAGCTATTCGTAGGATGCCAAGCATACATGCTGACTACTGACCTCAGCGAAGATGACGAACTATTGCCCACATGGCAGAGCATTACTGGCTATCGTGTCCTAGACACCGATCAAGGGGAACTAGGTACCATCATACATGTAGATGAAACCACTATCAACACCCTCATCACCCTGGACAATGACCAACTCATTCCACTACACGAGGATTTTATCATCAATATCGAACCCGATAAACAACTATTGACCATCTGCTTGCCATTTATCTTCAACAAAGAATAACTCATGCAAAAAACCACCATACAAGAGATGAACCGCCTCACACCAGAGGCCTTTCATCAAGCAGCCAAAGTACCCCTCATCGTGGTGCTAGACAATGTCCGCAGCCAACACAATATCGGTGCCGTATTCCGTACGGCTGACGCATTTTGCCTAGAAGGCGTATGGCTATGTGGGATATGCTGCTGCCCACCCAACAACGAGATCCACAAAACTGCCCTCGGTGCCGAACAGACCGTAGATTGGCGCTATTTCAACCACACACTAGATGCTGTCAGAGCACTCCAAGCCGACGGTTACACCGTCTATGCCATCGAACAGGCACACGGATCCACCATGCTTAGCAACCTAGACCTACCTCAGCATCAGAAGACTGCCATCATCATGGGACACGAGGTATTTGGCGTACAACAGGAGGTAGTGGATGCTGCTGATGGTTGTATAGAGATTCCACAGTATGGCACCAAACACTCACTCAATGTCAGTGTCACCGCTGGCATCGTGATGTACGAACTCAGCAACATGCTTCGATAACTACCCTTATCATTGTTAGAACATTGACACCCGTAACTCCCATATCACTCCTTGCTCCCGCCCGCGACCTAGAGGTAGGTATAGCAGCTATCCAAGCGGGTGCAGACGCCGTGTATATCGGCGCACCTGAGTTTGGCGCACGCCAAGCTGCTGGCAACTCGCTCAGCGATATTGCCAAGCTAGTCAACTATGCCCATCGTTTTGGCGTACAGGTACTAGTCACCATCAACACACTGCTCCACGAGGAGGAATATCCGCGCGCGTGCGCGCTTGCGCACGATTTATATAAGGTAGGTGTTGACGCGCTTATTATCCAAGATCTTCAACTCTTGAACTATGACTTGCCACCTATCCGTCTGCATGCTTCCACACAATGCGACAATCGTACACCGGAGCAAGTACTTCATCTTCAGCAGCTTGGTTTCCGCCGCGTAGTCCTGGCTCGCGAACTATCACTCGATCAAATCCGCGAGATACACCACACTACACCATGCCTCGAACTCGAAGCCTTCGTACACGGCGCACTATGTGTCAGCTACAGTGGTCGATGCTACCTATCCGAAGTACTGATGAATCGCAGTGCCAACCGCGGATGTTGCGCACAGCCTTGCCGACAACGCTATGACCTACTTGACAAAGATGGCAACGAGATACTAGATGACAATAACCTCCCTATCCATCAGCGCTACCTACTCTCACTGCAAGATATGGACCGCAGCATGCACCTTGCCAAGATGATAGAAGCCGGTGTCACCACCTTCAAGATCGAAGGGCGACTCAAAGACCGCGACTATGTGACCAATATCGTGGCATTCTATCGCCAACAGCTTGACCAACTGATAGATAGCAATCCTTCGCTACAACATGCATCTACCCCATCCGTCTATCGCTACGACTTCACCCCTAATCCCCAAAAGACATTCCATCGTGGTCAAACCGACTATTTCCTACAGGGGCGAACTCCTAAGATGGCAAACTGGGATACCCCTAAATCTACAGGCGAGAAGATCGGTCAAGTCATTGCTATCAAACATAATGCTATCTGCGTAGAGCTTGCTCATGGCATCACCCTCCACAACGGCGATGGTATATGTTACCAAGATAAGGGCTTTGCAATCAATCGCATAGATGGCAACTGGATTTATCCCAACCTCCAATCACCAATAGCCAATAGCCAATGGCCAAACGTGGGTACCACGCTATACCGCAACCTGGACAACGAATTTCTGCGTTCACTTCGCGCTGAACGCCGTATGCCTATCGCAGTGTATTTTCAGACTGTACCAGAGGGCTATCGCCTCACAATGGGCGAAAAGACTGCTATCTTCCAATCGGAGCATCAAGCGGCTAGCAATCCCGAACGCGCATTACAAACGATCATTCAGCAACTTAGCAAACTTGGAGATACCGATTTCATCGCTACAGACATCCGTGTCTATGATTATGACACACCTTGCTCCAATAGTTTCCCATATTTCATCCCGACTAGCCAACTCAACCAATGGCGCAGAGAGCTATCCAATAGCGAGACAATCTACCATCTACAGCAATGCGACCAACAGCCAAACCATCTACAGGCGAAGCCGATAGACTGCGAAGCATCCTATCACCTCATGACATGTAAGTATTGCATACTCAACGAGTTGGGACATTGTCGAAAGATCAATCCTCTGCACAAAGAGCCCTGCTATCTGCGTCTGAAAAATGGCACAATCCTCACTCTAGAGTTCGACTGCAAAAACTGCGAAATGCGCATCACAAAATAACACCACACTACTATGGCAGCACATCAAGTTAATGTTTATTTCTGGCTGATTGACACCATCGCTTCCGGCCGTCTTACCCGCGAAGACATTAATCGTCGCTGGGCTCATTGCCGCTACAATGACAACCAAGAAGACGAGTTTCCTGAACGCAGGTTCCATCGATACAAGGAGGAGATACAGGAGATTTTTGATGTAGAAATCCGTTGTACCAGAAACAATGGCAACTACTACTACATCGACAACAAAGACGACATTTCGGGTGGTTTTACCCGAAAGTGGTTGCTCAATGCGATGGCTGTACATTCCATGATGGACCAAGCGCAAGATATCAATGATTGCATTCTATACGAAGACATTCCTGAGGGGGCACAATACCTCAGCTTGATTGTAGATGCCATTAAGCAGCGCAATCTACTTCGCTTCACCTACCACAGTTTCAATCGGCAAGAACAATACGAGCTCAGCCTCGCTCCCTATTGCCTCAAAGTGTTCAAGCAGCGTTGGTATGTAGCGGGCTGCCCTTCTACCCATCCTAATGAGATTCGCGTATATGCGCTAGACCGCGTGCAAAACATGCGCCCTACGACCGAAACATTTATTTATCCTAGCAATTTCAGCGCAAAGCATTTTTTTGCCCCATACTATGGCGTTTTCCGCAACCAAGAGCCTACTAAGGTGATCATCGAAGCCACACCTCAATCTGCACAATTCCTTAGACTCCTGCCTTTACACGAATCGCAAAAGGAGCTGAAGCAGTTTCATGGGAACACATTCTTCGAATACCATATCGCTCCTACACTGGATTTCATTCAAGAATTGCGTACCCACGGCACAGATATCCGCGTGCGCGAACCGGAGAGCCTAGTTCAAATCTTCCGAGAAGAAGCTCAAAAGGCATACGAGATGTACTGTCAATAGGTCACTCAACCATAGCGTAGCATCCACTAAACTGTAGGCGCAAAGCGCCGTCCACTAAACTAAAAATGCACTTTTCTCAAAAAAAAGTGCATTTTTTTGCATTTTTCTTTTCAAACTGACAAGTTTTAGCAGTTTGAAGCAGTAATTTTGCACCGTCAAACAAAATTAACTACTAAAACTATTACGATTATGCAACTCGAATTTAACTTCAATCAAAAGGACCTGCGCACCAATGTTGCGGAATTGACTAACAACATCTACAGCATTCTCATCTGGATGCAAATCCTTGCGACACCGTCTAAAATTTAAAATCAACTTTTTATTATTCACTTTTTAATCATTACAATTATGACTACTACTATCAACAAGGTGAATACTTTCACCACCAACCAACTCACATCTAAAATGCACGATTATCGCATGCACCTTCGTACCATCACCGATGGCCTTGTAGAAATGGCAAAGGCTGCAGGCCGCAGCAAATACACATGCAATCAGCTCCTGCGCGAATGTTACAACCTAGTAGATGCAGAGCTCAAGACTTTCGAGCAGTGGAAGGAAGAGGGCGCTTATGTCCGCCGAGGAGAGCATGCCTATCTCTTCTGGGGTAGCCCTGTGACCAACGAGCGTGGTGTCCGCTATTGCCCCGTTGAGTTCCGCTTCTGCCGCGAGCAAGTGCGCTTCAAACAAGCCTAACCCACTACACTACACTATACTACACTACACAAAAAAAACGAGCTGCCCAACTAGGCAACTCGTTTTTTTACACGTAACGAAGTGATTACTTCACTTGTGCACCCAGCACATTATATGCATTCTCACCGCGGATGATCATCAGCTGACCATTCTTCATCACTTTCACAGGAATCACTACGGTAGTTACATCCTCTACGCCTGTCGTGCCACCTGCCAAAGTCACAACTATTTGAGTAGCACGCACTTGGTTCAAACTTGCTGTAAATACCACACTGGCTGCGCTACCAGTCCAGGTACCTACAGGGCCTGAGTAAGTATATTCACCACCATCTGCGGTGAAGCAGCCAGGACCATACTTCTCATCATCGTTTGCTGTACATGTAAACTCTACCTTCACGATGTTACCTACGGTAGAAGTAATGGTCAATGTCTCGTTCTTGTAAACGCGATAGTGGTTCTCATTGTTATAAGTACCAATGATACCCTTTGTTACATCAAGAGTAACACCCTCTTTAGAAACAGAATAAGGAGTTTGGTTAGCAGCATCCAATGAAGCATTACCTTTATCTACGTCCGCATCGAAGGTCACAGTACCTGCTACTGGAGTATCAGGAGTATCAGGAGTATCTGGAGTGTCAGGAGTGTCAGGAGTATCAGATCCACCTTCATTCAACTCAATTTCTGCGTCATTGTCATAATCATATGCCCAAACTGACACAACATCATCAAATTTATATGTCTTGCCATCTTCGCCTACATACGAACCTTTGAAGGAGTAGTTACCCTCGTTGTCGGTATTTTTGATAGTCACAGTACCGAGCTCCTCGCCTATCAATACAGAGTCACTCTCGCTTGTCCACAAGCCCGCATAAAATAGGTCATAGGTACCATTGAGTGCCGTTTTGCTAGTTGCTACCATCGCTATATAAAGTTCTGGATATACATAATCATAAGTATCCTCATCAAAATCTTTATACAAATCTATCTCGTAGAATTTCAGACCATCATACTCATAATAGATTGCATCCGCATATTGCAAGCCGCTGATTACCACCTCGGTATCTGTATCAGGAGTATCTGGAGTATCAGGGGTATCTGGGGTGTCAGGAGTGTCTGGTGTCTCGCCTCCACCTTCGCCTGCTTTATATACATAGAATGGTTTGTAAGCACTATTAGATGACTTATCGGTATACATACGATAGTAATCGCCATTTTTATACAAGAATTTTGTTCCACATGCCAACACACCTGCATCGCTTACACCACAGACAGCCTTTTCGCCATACTTAAAGTGGTTTGCACTCTCAGCACCAGTAATATATTGCTCGCCATCTTTGAGATAGAAACCGCCATCTGCTACTTCTACCACATACTCTTTCCAGCCACTTGCAGCTACGGTAGCATCTTTACTACCATTCCAACCTGTAACACCTACTGCTGCATCATCGCAATAGAGAACTACTTTGTCACCAGCCACCAAACTAGCAGCATTGGTCACCTTAGTATAACCATCTATGCCGCCTACTTCTGGCTCTTCTGGAGTATCAGGAGTGTCTGGAGTATCTGGGGTATCAGGAGTCTCGCCACCACCTTCGCCGTCAATCGTCACTACCACCTGAGTAGCACGCACTTGGTTGTTAGTAGTAGAGAAGGTTACAGACGCAGCACTACCAGTCCATGTTCCCACTTTGTCTGCATAGGTATAGCCTTCTAGTTCGCCAAAACTACCAGGACCATATTTGGTGTCATTGGCTGCTGTACAGGTAAACTCAATAGAGGTAATATTACCTGCGGTAGATGACACGGTCAATGTTTGCGACTTAAAGAAACGGAATTGATCCGCTGTGATGGTACCGCTTGAGCAACTCAGGGTAACACCCTCCTTCACTGCATCAAATTGTGAACTCTCTATAGGATCAAAATCCCCTGGAGTAAAGGTAATAACTGCCGCAAAACTCATCACTGAGAAGAGCATTGCGCTAAGCATAAGAGTAAACTTCTTCATAAGCTTAAAAATTTTTGTTTTAAATATTTTAATTAATCTCGCGTATATCTCCGTTGGCCACCTCAAACACCTTTGCCCTTTCGCTATACTCAGATAGCAAAGTAGTCAGATGTTGGCGGTCAGTATCTGTAATAAATATCTGTCCAAACTCTTGTCCCACAACCAGTTGCACAATTCTCGCCACACGCTCACTGTCCAACTTATCAAAGATATCATCCAGCAGCAATATCGGCTTATCCTTCACCGCATGCACTTGGCTTAAGTACAGCGCTTGCCCCAGTTTCATCGCTAGCAGATAACTCTTTTGCTGCCCCTGGCTACCTACGCGCTTCAGCGGATAATCGCCCTGTTTCATCTCTAGTTCATCCTTGTGCACGCCCTGCGATGTCCAACCTAGTATCAAGTCGCGTCCACGAGTACGAGCCAGCGCTTCCGCCAAATCACGCTCGTGCAGCTGCGACACATACGCTAGCGACACCTCTTCCTTCGCTCCCGAAATCGCGCTATACACCTGCTGAAAATACGGAGTAAACTGCTCTATAAACCGCACTCTCTCTTGATATATCGGCATGGCGTGCTGCACCATCTGCAGCTCTAGCACTTCAAACAAAGCCTCCGGCAGCTCGTCCAAACCCACATTTTCATATTGTTTCAGCAGCGCATTGCGTTGTTTCAGCAGCGCGTTGTATTGCGTCAGGTGCTCCAGATATGCTCGGTTGTATTGCGATATCACGCCGTCCATAAATCGGCGTCGCTCATCGCTTCCTTCCACCACTAGTTCGCTATCTTGTGGCGACACCATCACCAGCGGGATTAGTCCTATGTGGTCCAGCAATCGCTTGTAATCTTTCTTGCCACGGCGGAATTGCTTTTTCACGCCGCGTTTCAATCCGCAACTGATCACTTCCTCCGTTTCGCCATCCATGTATTTTCCTTGGATCATAGCCATCTCCTCATCATGGTGAATGTTTTGGCTATCGATGGCGTTATAGGCTGATTTAGTGAAACTTAGATAGTATATCGCGTCTAGGATATTTGTCTTTCCTTGCCCATTTAGTCCCACAAAACAATTGAGCTTATCCGAGAAGCTCATTCCCGCCTCCCGAATATTCTTATAGTTCAATATGTTCAGTTCTCTCAAAACCACAGCCAATGATATACTTTTATTAATTTCTTTAGCACGCAAGGTGTTCTTATCTCACATTCGTTCGAACGATCTGCTTCGCCGTACGTTTATGTTGTTGTTAAAAATATTCCTCAAGCGCGGCAGGGACATTGATTGCCGCGCAAATTGTCGCTATTGTCGTTTTATCAAATACGCTTGTCTTCATCACGCGAAGAGTGCCACATCACTCGCCGTGATCACCTCGCCGCCTAGGATGATCAGTCGCTCCACCACATTGCGCAGCTCGCGGATATTTCCCGGCCAGTTTCTCTCTTGCAACGCGCTCACCGCGCCCTCGTCAAACACCTTCACTTTCCACCCTTGCTCTTGGCATATATGCTCCGCAAAGTGCTTGACTAGCAATGGTATATCCTCTTTTCTATCATCCAATGCTGGCACATGGATCGGTATCACATTCAGGCGATGGAACAGGTCCTCGCGGAAGCGTCCCTCGGCTATCTCGCGCTTGAGATCTTTGTTGGTCGCCGCTAATACGCGCACATTCACCTTGATGGGTTTATCGCTTCCCACGCGGGTAATCTCGTTCTCCTGTAGCGCACGCAGCACTTTCGCTTGCGCCGACAGACTCATGTCGCCTATCTCGTCTAGGAACAGTGTTCCGCCATCGGCTTGCTCAAATTTTCCCGCACGGTCTTTGATAGCGCTGGTAAAACTACCTTTTGTATGTCCAAACAGCTCACTCTCAATCAGTTCGCTAGGTATGGCAGCGCAGTTCACCTCCACCATCACTTTCTTCGCGCGTTGGCTATTCTCATGTATCAGGTGTGCTACCACTTCCTTACCCGTTCCGTTCCCTCCGGTGATCATCACTCGTGCTTCGGTAGGTGCCACTTTCTCTATGATCTCGCGCACGCGCTCAATAGCAGCACTCTCGCCTACCATCTTATTGCGCGCACCTATTTTCTTGCGTAGCACTTTCGTCTCTTGTACTAGCGACTTATGCTCCACCGCACGCTGTGTGGTTACCAATAATCGATTGAGGTCCAGTGGTTTAACGATGAAGTCATACGCTCCGCTCTTCAGTGCCTCCACGGCTGTCTCCACAGTGCCATGGCCCGATATCATCACCACGGGTGCTTCTTCGCCACCTTGCTCCTGCTGAGTCTTGCGATAGGCTTGCAGCACCTCCATGCCGTCCATCTCTGGCATCTTGATGTCGGTGTATATCAGGTCATACTTGGCAGCTAGTGCCATCTCCAGTCCTATGCGTCCATTCTCCGCTACATCCACGGTATATCCCTCAAACTCAAGGATTTCCTTCAGCGTATTGCGAATCGCGCGTTCGTCGTCTATTACCAAAATTTTTGCCATAGCAAACCAGTTTACATAATTCGCTGCAAAGTTACAAAATTCTTCTTACATACGCAAACAAAACCCGCATTATTTGCAAAAATAGTGTTCATCCGTGCCATCCGTGGGAGCCATCAGTAGCTGTGTAGCTGCGTCGATAGTTGCTTTTATTTGTTAAGATTCAGCGCACGAGCACCGTTGGTTTTTGCGCGGCAAGCGAGGAGCGGTGGCAATTGATTGCGGAGCACTCCTTAAAGGTACGGGTCTTAGCGCCATAAGATTTTATAAGATTTCGTGAGCCGCTAGGCGAGCAGGAGCTTCATCCATTTCTCCGTGTTCATCCGTGCTATCCGTGGGAGCTATTCCTCGCGCGCGCAATTTTTTGTTAAAAAAATTTGCATATTCCATTTTTTTTCCGTACCTTTGCGCCCGATTTTTGTGAAAACCTATTTAGGCAATAATTTTACATTAAACACCTGATTATTAATACATAAAAAACACATAATTTTATATGAGCTTGAAATTTACTCACAACTCATTTTCTCTTTCTATTTCTATCACACACACGCACGCTAGAGGCGCAGTACTTACTATCTTCCTCTTGTTTTTTACGCTCCAGATTGGTGCACAGGGCTTCACCTCTACCTCTCCCTATCGAGCAGAGAGAAAGGTCATCACTACCCAATCAGTGCAAGTGGATGAATATCAATCTTATAAATCTACTATCTACCAACCTTTCACCAACTCTACTGATGGCGACAGCAACCCCTACGAGGGCGATGTAGATACTGGCGAATGGGGCGACCCTACGACCGCCAACCCTGGTAACACATCCGGTGAATCGCCCATTGGCGAACCATGGATCATGCTCTTTTTTGCCGCAGCGGCAGCTGCAACCGTAGCCTGGCGAAAGAGAAAAGTGACGTAGATTGCCTATTATCTGCCACCTAATTGCCCCCTGCTTCCAACGGAAGCTCATCGGAACCTGATCGGAACCTCATCGGAATCTCACCGAAGGGTAAGCATAGGACAAGCGCAGGACAAGCATAGGAAACACCGCATCGGTTTTGCTCTCGCGGTTCCGCCCGCGAGAAAACTAAATAACAAACACGAAGCAGAAATCACTCAAAAGGGAAAATAACAATATGCTAGAAGAGAGAATTTTACATATACTGACAGAACATTTGGGCGCCTTGAGTAATCCCACACAGGCTCAAAGCCAATATGCGGCACAAACAGGAACAACTATCCCATTTGATAGAGTCGCCACACTTTCTAATAAGCGTTTTTATGTTCAAATAAAGAGAGATACAAATATAACCCAAAATGAGAGAATACATACTTTGTGTAAAGTTTCTGAATTAGTTAAATTGCGCGTTATAGAACAACTTCCTTTATTGGTGGTAACATTAAACAACAACATATGTCAAATAGGATTTTTATTATTTTGGGATTATGATCGCTGTCATATAAATAACGATATTCATTGGCGTGAATTGAACGCGCAAACTATTGAGTGGTTAAGCTTACAGTTACAGGCTCATAGACAACGTGTCGTTCAACTACCCCTAGAGAAATTACGAGTAAAAAAGACGATACTTCTAAACACTAAAGATTATATAGAGCCCGAAATCATATATTTGCGAAAATTTAACAATAACTATCGCATGTCAACGCCTCCTATTCTAACAGAACAAGAGCGCTTTAATAGAATGCTTAGCGGGACTCCCGAAAATGAATACCCTCAAGATGATTTGGATAATTTAATATTGGACGTAGTAAAAAAGCGATATCCTGAGGCGAAAGTACAATCTAGTTTACTATTATTTGATGTGGACTTAATAGATATTCGACATATAAAAGACAAACGGAAGGCGATATTTTCCATCCATAGTGTTTCCACTACATATAATCCTTTAGGTAAAATTATCGGAATGGGGAAAAACAACATTACTATCAACTTAGAAATATATTATTATCAAAATGTATTCAAAGCATTTGGTATATCCACTACAAACGAGCGAATCCCTATAAACAGTCAACAAATCTCTCATTTCCAACACTTGTTAACAACGTATGAGCCAATCTCTAAAATAAATATATAACATACAATCCAAATTACATTAGAAAATGAAAAAATTTTGGGATCAACATAAAACATTCATTAGAATCCTCTTCACCATTATTATTATACTAGGAGTTTTTTATGTACTAGGATTATTTTGGTATTTACCAATCAGTGAAAGCGAAGTTGCATTGGGATTCTTCGGAATTTTGGCAACATTTGTTGTTATAGGTAACTACTCACAAGTGTCCAATATAAAAAATCAGATGGACCAAAGCATCAATAACATCACAGACGAAAGTAAAGTCAACTCGCTCGCTTCCAAAGTAAACAATTTGTACGATGCATGGGGACATCCCAAATATGAATCTGAAATTAAATCTCTAATAAGAACGGATTTTGAACAATTAAGTAAGGAGTACAATAGAAATTTAAAAAACATCTTTGATTTCATGTTGAAGAATCAGCACAGAGATTTTTTGTCTGATATACTTTCTCAGAAGGAAGTAAAATGCAAAATTCGTCACATAGGAGAAGATAGGGAGAAGACTGCAAGAGCTAAAATTGAAGGTTCACAAATAATCTTTAGGGATAGCCATAGAAATATCATACCAAATGTTATCACTGTGGACAGAAAAGAATATAATGCAGATGCATTTAACTGCATAGTAAAATGGTGGTTACAAAATGACCAAAGCAATATATCAGCTGAAGCTATGAACATTATATATGGTGACAATCCTAATATTGCTGAATCGTAAAGACAAACTCATGTTATTCTCTAACCCAACCCCGAATAAAAAACTAAAATCAATATGAAAACATTTACAACTTGCGCCGAGAAGAAAGCGAAACAATTTCTTAACCTATTACAAGGGTATACCAAAGGTATACGAATGACTGCCATCCTCATTCTCCTTCTAATGGGAGTTAGTAATGCGTGGGCTAGCAACGGAACAGAAGGCACTTCAATTACAGTATACACATCTGGTGAATTATTTGGTTCTGCATGGGACGCATCCAAATCCTACATTAAGATTCATGTGCGCCGTGGAGATAATGATTGGATGAACTATGCAACCATGACAGAGACAGGAAAAACGTATAATGGCAAGAAGATATATTCGTATACCTTCAAAGAGAAATGGGATGGAGCACAAATATATTTTGAGCACTGGAAGACAGGCTCAGGTAGTCGCATTTCTGAATATGGAACAGATTGGGCAAACACAAGTACATTAAATGGTAAGTTATATCTCGGCTATATGGACAATGGGCATCGTTGGGCTACATTGTGTTATGACGCAACTATCTATTTTCTCAAAAACGGAAAAGCATCTTCTTGGACTACGCTAAAAGCACATGCATGGAACGAAGGATATAGTAGTGTCACGACCACATGGCCTGGAACAGAGATGACCAACACAGACAAAACTTATGATGGAAATCCTATTTACTCTGTAACTTTTTCGAACCCACCCTATAGTAAGGTTATCTTCAACCAAGGAAATGGCACAAATCAATCTGGAGAACAAACAATTCCTGACCATGAAGGAAAAATATTTGACTATGAAGCCAATAAATGGATCGACTACACCTATGATGTAACAGTAACTTTCAAAGCCAATGGTGGTACAGGTAATGATTATACACAAACAGTAAAATACAACACGGCTACCGCTCTAACTGCAAATAAATTTACTCGTGCAGGATATTCTTTCAATGGATGGAAGACAGCGGCAAATAGTGGCACTAGCTATGCAAATCAAGCAAGTGTAAAATTCACAGCAAACACCACCCTCTACGCACAATGGACGGCTAATCAATACACTATCACCTACAAAGATCAAGGAAATGTAACATTCACAGGTGAGCATGCAAGTGGGTATCCTACCAAGCATACTTATGGCACTGCAACTACGCTAAGTACGGCAACCAAAACGGGTTACACCTTCGGCGGTTGGCACACAGATGCTGCATGTACCCAAAAAGTTACATCACTCGGTGCTACAGCATACACCGCTAACATCACCCTCTACGCCAAATGGACACTTAATGCCACATATTCCTTAAATGTCGTAGCAGGAAACGGAATCAGCCAAGTTGCTGGCTCTAAAGATCCTGTAACATTAGGAAACACATACGATATAAAAGCCACACCTAAAACGGGTTATACTTTCAGCACTTGGACTGCCAATCCAGCGGCAAACGCTGAGTTTGCAGATGCAAGAAGCGAAAACACAACCGTAACCGTAAAAAATGGTTCGGTAACAGTAACCGCAAATGCGGAAGAGATCAAACACGCGGTGCAAGTAAATATAGAAACGGGTCAAGAAGCATGGGGTGAACTTTCTACCAATTCTGTTGAAGTAGGACAAATCACCAAAAGTACAACCATCACAGCTACACCAAAGACAGCAGTAGGTTATGAATTTGATCATTGGGAGATATCTGATGGAATAACCATAGTAGATGGTACAGAAAATAGCACCGAGATTACAATCAAAGCCACAAAAGCAGGTTCATTAACGGCTCATTTCCGTGGAGTGAATCGTCTGCAAAATGTCTTCCTCATCGGAACAATGAATGATTGGAAAGAGAGTGATGCAGATTGGCAATTCTATAAACTACCTGGCGAAAGCGGAAATACAGTCACTTTAACAAAGACTATTATTAAATCCGATTATCACGCAGAAGGCTATAAATTTGGTGTAAACATCTATCAAGCAGGATGGAATGATAAATGGTGGCATAATTCTGCAGAAAACGATACCAAAATGGATGCCCATAATTGCACAGGTTGGGTATTCGGCACCAAAGACGGAGACAAAAAAACATTTATTGATCTTAATGTCAGCGGTGAATATACTTTCACATTAGCCCACTCGGGTACATATAATCAACAAGCACTCAGCATCACCTATCCAGATAAGAGTTTCATTGAAGGAGCATTTGAGCTAGCATGGAACGAAGAAGCATATAAGTTGACAGAGAATGGAAATATCCAGTCTGTAACTATACAATTGGCTGCTAAGTCTAGTGTAGAATTCAGATTGGTTTCTCATGGAAAATTATTTGGAACATCAACGAAAATTACTCGTGCAGCTAATAGCCAAACATTAACTGCAAAAAACATGGAAGATGCAGGAGCAACAATGAAATTTGATGCAGATTATGCAGGTAATTATGAGTTCCAATATAATAAAGAGACTAAGAAACTCACAGTCATTTACCCAACGATATATACTGTTAACTACTCACGCGTGCCCGAATCCGCCGCAGATGCACCTACAACAAGCCCTTCTGTAACTAGCGGAAACAGTGTAGTTGCTGGTACATCCGTAACATTTACTGCACAAGATGCCAAAACTGGTTATACATGGAAAGGTTGGTACGACAACAACAGCGGTACTGGCGAAGCTTTGAGCACAGATAAAGTTTACACACGCTCTATTACTGCAAACACTACAATCTACGCCGTATATACAGCGAAAACATCTAAAGTTACCCTTAATCCTCAGCCAGGTGAAGGAGGTACCACTTCTGTGGATGCAACAGCAGGTAGTGCAATGCCTGATATCGAAATTCCTACTCGTCATGGATACACCTTTGGCGGTTACTATGACCAAGAGTCTGGAAATGGAACACAATATTACAACGAACGTGGTAAAAGTGCTAAAGACTGGGATAAAGAAGGTGATGTTACCCTCTATGCAAAGTGGACAGCTACACCTTATACTATTACATACAATACTAATGGTGGTAATGCTATTGCTAACGGCAGTTACACGATAGAAGAAGCTTTCATCTTACCTACCCCAACAAAAATAGGTTCTACTTTCGAAGGATGGTTCGATAATTCGGAATTGACTGGAGAAGCAATTACAACCATTGCAAGCGGTAGTACCGGAGATAAAGAATTTTGGGCGAAATGGAATATAGGCACATACGCTGTTACATTGGATATGGAAGGTGGCAATGGAGGTACTGCTTCAGTAAATGTCGCCTATGGTGCCGCAATGCCAACAATCACCATCCCAACCAAAAACGACCATTTATTCGATGGATATTACGACGGCGATAATGGCACTGGCACTAAATACTACAATGCCGATGGTACCAGCGCAAAAAACTGGGACAAAGAAACTGCTACCCTCTATGCAAAATGGATTCCATATTCACAATGTATCTTCTTCAAGAATACACTGAGTTGGAGCGATGTGTATGTATATACCTTTACAGATAATGCATATTGGAATGATGGTACGGGCGTACATCCTAGTACTAACAAATTAGAGCAAGGAAAAATGACACAACTTGACAAAACTGACATATATTATTACATATTGACAGATTTGACAGGTTTTAGCAATATCGCATTCAGTGATTATGATATGCGCGATTATGGATTTTTCAATGACCATAAAGCGATCTATCGTAGTGACCGTAGCGACCTAATGCCACTATTTATTCCACAAAAGGATCAGACTCCTACAGGAGATACTTATACAACTAATAAATACTACAGCAGTGGTATCTGGATGAAATACAACTCAACTGAATCTGGTTATAAATGGTCAAGCGATAAGAATGGTTGGAGCACAGATGTAAATCCATTTACAGCTTCTGCTAAAGGCGGATACACATTTACCACAACCGTCACATTAGAAGGAAGCACAACATACCTATTCAAAGTTAATAATATCAAAGGCGATTGGTACAGCAAAGTATGTACAATAACTCAAGATGAATGCACAAACTTATGGTTCCAACCAGAATCAGATCCAGACAAAAATGCAGTCATCCAACCTAATGTAACAGGTGATTATATCTTCACTATAAATTTAGGAAATGGTAAGGTAGAATTATCCTTAGAGTATCCATTAAGTGTAGGTGACTATCGATTATCATACTATGATGCCAAAACTGGTTTCCACCCTGGACATTACATCAAAAAACGCAACGAAGATCGTCTTGACACTGTAAGTTTCTTCATTCATATTGAGAATAATCCTCAGATTCGTCTTGAGAGTTGTACCGAGATTGACCCTAAGACATCTACTGCTACTTGGGACGAAGTTCGTACATACTATGTTCTCAAAACCAGTGGCGCAGACCCTACATCTGCACAATTGCCAGATAAGCGCAAATCAGATGCAGTATTATACACAGGAGAAGGTTGTGGTATTGAGACTTCAGGAGTTTATAACTTCATCCTAGAACAATCTGGAAACGATGCTGAATTAGCAACAGTTCTAACGCATGCATATGTAGGCGACTACTACATCCGTACCGATGCTGCAGATGGAGGATGGGATGCCTTCCGTCAAGCAGGCAACAAGATGACATATAGCAGCTATGCGGATAAAAATCAAGACTTCGACCATTACTTCTGTAAATGGATTACTCAAGGTACAAATATTAAATTTGTGATTGCTAATGAGTATAGCTTGTGTATTTCAGACACCCTAAATGGTGATGACATCGTAGGAAATACAGGAGAACATATTGGTTACCTACCTGCAGATGCAAATGTTCGCTTTGGATGGGATGGCAAAACCAATGAAGTTAGCCGTGCATATATCTCTGGTTCGGCTAAAGCAGTGGATCGCTTCCTCGTACTCACGGGTAACGAATATCTTTTGGACATTGAAGGCAATGCATTCCCAAATGGCACTGGAGATCGCACAGGTCTTAAAGCTAACGAGGAGATTTTTGACGACATGGGTAACTGGCTATATCAATTGGATGTAAAGGCTAACACGCAAACAGCCATCAAACTGACAGCGCAGTTCAACAATAGGGTACAGACCTTCTTTGGAGACGCTCGTGCAGCAGCAGATGGCGAGGAGATGATTGATGCTACTACCCCAGAATACCACAAGGTGCGTATGATCTACAATTTCAAAACCAACCACCTATTAGTAGCATGGTTACTTGATTCTCCGCAACAAGTCAACAATGAAAATGTAGCATCAGATGTGCTAATCATTCGCGAGAATCACGGAGATGCTAATCAGTTGCAATTCAAGCAAGGATTGAATCAAATGGCTGTCAAAACTGCCTATGCGACAATGACCTTTACCAATACCCATGTGAACGACAATTCACTTTCTCAATGGCAACGATATGAATATTGGGTATCCTTCCCATTTGATGTCAAGATATCGGATGTCTTTGGTTTCGGCGAATATGGTACAGATTGGATTATGCAACTCTATGATGGTGCCGAGCGCGCCGAGAAGGGTAATTGGATTGACTCACCTACCTTCTGGAAATACATCACCAATAGAAACTACACCCTCAAAGCAGGTGTGGGCTATGTACTGAAGTTGCAAGCAAGCAAGATGACTGACAAGACTGCATTCATGTATTCCGATAAAGTAAGTTTGTACTTCCCATCCACTCCTAATGCTGATGGTAACACCATCATCAGTGCTACACCAAATACCCAACATGGGATACCTGAACACGAGTGTACTATTGAGCGCGATAATCGCAATATCTACGACTCACACTGGAACCTCATCGGTGTACCTGGATATGCGAATATTGCGGACTTCAATACGGATGCTAGTTTGTCTCCTGTAGAATACAAAAATAAAGAAGTTAGTTTCTACTACGCATACAACGCAGCAAACAACACCTACCAAGCTACTAGTGCAGAAAGCGACTTCAAGAACATGCACTCCTATATGGTACAGTTTGCTGGAACAATCAATTGGAGTACAAAAGAGGCTATCAAACCAGCTGAACTCGCTGCTCGCCGCAATAGCGACGCTGAGCCAGAGAAGAGGACTCTGCGTCTAGAGATAGCGCAAGGCGAAGAGGTAGCAGACCAAACCTTCGTACAGTTGCAGCAAGAAGGTGCAACCCCTGAGTTTGATATGAATCTCGACCTCACCAAGATCATCAACAGCGGAGCCAATATCTACACCCTGGCAGGAGATGCACGCATCCAAGTGGCTGGTAATGCACTACCTGTAGCAGAAACCACTATCCCTGTAGGCGTACAGATGGCTACTGCGGGCGAATATACCTTCCGTATGCCTGACGGCACAGAGGGCATGGTAGTCGAACTCATTGATTATGAGACCAACACTCGCACCAACCTCCTGCTCAGCGACTACACCACTACCCTACCTACTGGCAGCTTCGAGAATCGCTTCGCACTCATCGTGAAGCCAGACAAAGTAGCAACCGATGTAGAGCATATCGGCGAGGGCGTGAAGAACAGCGAAGCAGCAAAGAAATACATCATCGACGGCAAACTCTACCTACAAAAGGGCGGCCTACTCTACGATGCGCAAGGTCATATCGTGCGATAAGCGCAATGCTCTAGTTTAGAGGACGCCCACTAGCGGGCTACAGGACACTTCGCTACAGTTTAGTGGCGATAGAAAAAAAATACAAGAGCCGTGAGGAATCACGGCTCTTGGTATATCCTGTACACTGTATCATCCCCTTACCCTAGCGTAATAACTAACTAATCACTAACTAATCACTAACTCGGAGTGGTATAGGATGGTGTGGTGTGGTATAGTGTGGTTGCTCACACCAACTGGCGAATCAACTGCTCCTCATCACCTGGCAGCAACGCTATCGGTGGTAACTCAATCATCATATAAGCACCAAACTGCCCTTTACGCTGCATGTGCACCGCAGCACGCGCACAAGATACCATCACCTGCGCTGTCAAGGCAGGATTGCAGATGGTCATATTGAAGTCGAGATGCTGATTAGGTACATTGCTAGACATACCCTCACGCACAATATTCACGCCATGCTTCAGCGTATCTATATCCTGCAGCGAGTCCACCACAATCATCTGTGTATCATCTTTGGCGAAATAAGCGTCGGCCTTCAGCAGTGCCTCTACCCTATCCTTCTCAGCTCCTTCGTCTAACACAACATACACTTCGCGACGATGTACCCCTCCACCCACAGGGATAGTCATAGATACGGCATCTTTCACACCTGCGATAGCCTTGGCAGCCACCGTATGTCCCATAGAGCGGCCTGGACCAAAATTGGTAAAGGTCCCCCCCTCTGGCACCAATGCCATGAGCAAGGCACGCACCACAGAGTCGGAGCCTGGGTCCCAACCCGCAGAGATCACGCTCACAGCCTGATGCGCCTCAGCCACCGCCTTCAGCGACTGGCGAAGATCATAGATCTGCTGATGGATATCAAACGAGTCCACCGTACACATTCCTCTCTGTAGCAACGCTTTAGCAAAAGGTTCCACCTCGCGTGTGGGAGTACACAGCAAGACAGCATCTGCCTGAATGTCATCCAAATTATCATTATGATGAAAGATGCCTGCGAGCTCCATATCAGGAGCCGACTTGATCGCCTGCTCCGCAGCACGACCGATATTTCCATATCCTAGAATTGCAATACGCATAGTGTGGTGTAGTGTTGGGTAGTATTGTTTAGTGTGGTATAGAGTTGTTAACTTTGGGGTGCAAAGGTACAGATTTTTTCTGAAATAGCAAAGTGTATGGGACGAAATAGCGATTTTTTTTTGTAATTTATCTTGCGTAACAGAAGAATATGCGGGCTATGCCCTCGCATAAAGCGACACGATTGTAACTTCGAGGGCACCGACCTCGCTATGCTCGCCCACCTCGAAGCTACGGTCGCTTTATGCAGCAAATACACAAAAAAATCACATCAAAAGCAAACTTTTTGCGATTTTTCTTGTGTATTTGCATTTTTTGTAGTACCTTTGCACCGATTTTCGACTATAGTCTCTGGCGATCAGCATAGAGTACGCGTTTTTGCGGCTTGAACAGTAGTGTATACTATAGTTATTTAACCCATTAAAACAATCGATCGAAATGGATTTGATGAAAATTGCCGAAGAGGCATTCGCTGGCGAGAAGAAAGAGTTTCCAGCATTCGCTGCAGGTGATCAAGTGACTGTAGCTTATCGTATTAAAGAGGGTAACAAGGAGCGTATCCAAGAGTTCCGCGGT
>JAZSGL010000015.1:0-1985 GCA_045532735.1 Paludibacteraceae bacterium
GACTGACGATTCAGCAGATCGTAATAGTAGGTTGTGACAACACCGGTGGCAGAGTCGGTGACAGTGGCAAGATTGCCGGAATTATCGTAAGCATACCGGACAGTTTCCCCATCCTCATATGTCTCAACTTCCAGCCTGCCCAATGGCTCCCTCTGATGAGGGAGCTGTCAGCGAAGCTGACTGAGGGGTAGTTTTCTCTCCTTCCGTCACGGCTTGCGCCGTGCCACCTTCCTCGTCAGAGGAAGGCTTTTCTCGGGAGGGAGCAAGGGAACCTGTCCCTTGCCCCCATTTGTAGATTGTCACTCAAGACAGAGAACCGTCCCCTGTCCTTTCCCCTGTCTTTTCACATAACTGTAGGTATCTGTACCGTTTGTCCGTTTGGTTCTTAGTCCATCAGCATTGTAAGTATAATTCCAGGTAGTTGTGCCGTTAGTCATTGATTCAAGCAGTCTAGTCTGTCTTGTGTTTTTCGTTGGAGATAGTATAAATTTTATCATCATCGTAAACTAATTGCAGCCATGAATCCGCAGCTACTAAATGTGGATCTTCGCTTCTTGCTGTAAAGTAGCGCCATGATTCTTCGTTTGAATCGTATGTGATGAATACCATCCAGATATCTCCAAAATCAAACCATAGGTCATTTTTATCGCTTAATGCAACCCGCAGAACTTCCAATCCGATTAGCTTCTGAATGTCAGAATAGAACTCCTCGGTTGTGGTATCAATATCATAAAATATTGACCGTTTCTCTTTCCACCATATTATTTTAATAGCACCGACACTATGCATGATATGAAGATGACATTTATGTGTTTCGCCGTACAGGTTAGTACACGTTACTAGATCTCCGAATTCCACATCAAATATGTCCATATCCCAGGATTTCCAACCATAGGACAAAGGTTGACCAACCATTTGCTGTAGGTATCTTATACAATCTTCCCAAGTGTAATTAGCCACTATAAATTCTCCTCACATAGTTAGGGTCGTTTAAGTTGCAAAAGGGATTTTGCTTGTTGCTGAATTTCTTTATAGCCGAATCCTTGTTTTGTATTCTGCCGGTGCAAAATTTCTTGCTCTGACGGTTTAAGTCCTTTCGTCGCGTCTCTAAACTGTTTGTTTTGGGCTTGATTATTTCCAGGCGTGCTACCTTTAGGTTTGCCGATTTTTTGTCGCCCCCCAAAATTATTATCATCATCATAGTAATCATCATCAAGATCATCGTCATCATCGTTCTCTTTTTTGCTGCCGTTATTATCACCATTATCTGTAATCGGTGGAACTACTGTTGTAGTTTCTTCGTCATATACTACTTGAGGCGTATCATCAATGGGTGAGCAAATTGCTTCAACACCTAAGACTACGATTCCAAGGCCAAAAATAATATCGCCAACAGGGAGCGTTGTATCTGCGATACAGAGCCACCACATGCTCGCCATCCAGGCTTGCAGTGCTTCCGCAACCTGTCCTGTTGCATCTGCAAAGTTAACGGGATTATTAATGCAATAAGCAAACATATTATTGCCAATAAATCCTTGCCCGGTTGCGTTATAGCCATCCCCATTAATAAACCTACCCCACTCAGGATTATAATACCGCGACTGGAGATAATACAGCCCTGTTTCGGTATCGTAGACATATCCTCTATAGCGCAAAGGATTCAAGGTTCCGAGGGTATCTGCCATAGTGCCGGAGCAAGCCAAGAGAACACCCCAAGCATTGTAGGCATAGGTAACAACAGCAGTGCCGTTGCTGTTCACAATTCCCATTACATCGCCTTGCAGGTTGGTTTTGTAATAATAGGTTGTTCCATTATACTGAACTGCAAGAGGAGTCCCGGTTGCATCGTAGGAGAAGGACAGCGTATCATTCCCCTTGGTCATCATTGCCAGAGAGGAACCATTATACACATAAGTGTAGGTACTGCCGTAGATCCCATTTGTACGCTTAGTACGCAATCCATCGGCATCATAGGTATATGTCCA
>JAZSGL010000040.1:0-41985 GCA_045532735.1 Paludibacteraceae bacterium
TGTTGTTATTCCTTCCACTATTTGCTACTGGGGGACAGAAATGGGAGTTTTGCCTCAAGAAAATTATTATAGTTATCCTAACAGGATTACTATTAGTGGGTGTGTTGTATTTCGTATATCCTTGTATATGTAATACAAAGCATAATATATCTAACACTCAAATGGTTACATTTGCAGAAAAACATCTGCAATTACTTCCCGAAATAGGTATACAAAGTATTAACTATAGGTTTGGGAATGATTATTACATATGCCAATATACAGATTCCTCTCTATATTTAGTAGGTTCGGACTTAAAAGTAATAAGAGATATTACAAATGGTAATAAAATTCTTTCAACAAATGCCAAAACGGATCAAGCATTATCTGCTAATATTATTGTTCTAATGTCTATTGTTGAGGAAATGGTAGTGCATAATATTTGTGAAGTGCTATTGAATGGCAATACTATATTTATTAAGCGTTTTGATGATTATTGCTTGACTAATGAGGTAAAAAACAATCAAAATGAGTGGCAAGAGATAGAAACTAACTGGTATATTTTATTGCCCTAATTACATTAATTGTTTCGCTATTATATCTCAAAGAGGATGCACCATTCGGTTCATCCTCTTTTTTCTGCCTCTAAACTCTAAACCGTAGCTCGCCTGCGAGCGTCCTGTAGGCACTCCGTGCCGTCCTCTAAACTCCTCTATCCTTCCTCTATCAACTACGTTACATATACGATAGATACACGATAGATATACGTTAGATACACGATAGATTACCCTATTTTTACCTTAGGAATACCGTATCTATCAACTACTTTCACTATTTCACTATAAAAACAAAAATTTACCTTCCAAAACTTGCAAATCTGCAAAACTTTCACTACCTTTGCCCTCTCATTTCACTATCAATTCGCCGAGCGCGGACGATGTTGGTCCGCGCAATGTTGTTGATTAAAGTTGTTTAGGTTGTTGACAATACATCTACTTTGATATATTGGATAATTTTGTATAATAAACTATAATTTTTGTTTTATATATGGCTAGAACAACTCTCTCTCATCCCTTCGACTCCATGTCGGGCAAACTCGGTTCCACCGATAAGATTATCATGCGCACCAGCAACGGTCGCACACATGCTTATGTAGTCAAACATCCGTATAAAGGTCCTCTTGCGCCCTCTCGCCAGAAGGCTGTTTCTTCTTTTGCTGAGACAGTCAAGCAAACCTCTGTCATCATGAACACTCCCGAACTACGTGCTGAGTGGGAAAAGAAGTACGCCGACTACCGCAAGAAAGCCGACCGCTATCCTAATACGTACCCCAATCCCTATACCACTTTCCGCGGCTTCATCATCGGCTCATTGATCCATGCTTCTAAACCCTAAAGATCAGCCCCATCGGTTCAGCTCTCGGCGCAACCCCGCCGAGCAAACTCCCTTCCACTAATTTAGTTCTCGGCGCTAATTCGCCGAGCAAAATAAATAAAAAATGCACTTTCCAGCAAAAAAAAATACATTTTTCTTGACATACTGACAACTTTTAGCAGTTTGATATACTACCTTTGTCGCCGTTTTTAAAAATTTTATAGTATCATAGAGTAACATTAAACCAAAATTTGATATGGATAAAAGTCAAATAAAAGAATATCACAAAAAGTCTTGGAAAGAAAAGAGAAAAAAGATTCTAGAACGGGACAATTATAGATGCAAAAATTGTGGCAGGACACAAGAAGACGGAGTGAAATTAGATGTACATCATATACTATATTTTAAGAACACAAAAGCGTATGATTATCCTGATGGTATATTGCAAACATTATGTGCAGCCTGTCATTTAGCAGAGCACAGCGGTATACCTCAGTATGGTTGGACATACGAATACCCCGAGGATATTGGTGAATTTGGAGCTGAACAATGCGAAAAGTGTGGAAGAGATTTTAGACATGTACATGTTTTATATCATCCAGATTGGGGATTTCTTCGAGTAGGAGAAACATGTGCTAAATTGTTAATGAATAACATTTCTCTAATTGAACAAAATCAGAAAGAAATGTTAGAAAAAGCTAATAAACTTAAAAGATTTATTGACTCTCCAGTCTGGAAACATAGAACAAATCTTTATCTATATAAAAACAAAGAAAATACTATAAAGATATGGGAAAATAGTCCCTGTAGTTTTGTCTTAGAATATTTTCAATATGACATCCATGAAAAAGAAAAGGGATTTAAAACATTAAATGAAGCAAAAGCACGCGCATACGAAATACTACACCCAGATTTTTCTACGAAAAGCAGAATTGTTGATGAAGCTACTTTCTTTGATTTACCAGAAAATCCCCAAAAACGTATTTCTGTATTAGTAGATTTATTCTATAATTGTATTTTCAAATCAAAAAAAATAATAAGACCAATTTATCCAGCTCAACCAGAACCAATTGATGCAAAGGAGATAATATGTGATAATGTACATAAGAATAAATTGGATCAAAAATTTGATTATGACATAGTAGTTTCTGTCGGAAACGGCAAGTATAAATGCTATATAAAATTCATCTTTGATCAAGACATATCTCAAGAAGAATATCTTAAAATTAAAGAATGTGCAGTGAATTATATCAAAGTAGATTGTACTTCTTTAGCCAGACGAACAAGTACTTCGCTGAGAGAAATTGATAACATATTGTATAATACAAGAACATACCCAAATTATCAATGGGTATCAGCTCCAGCATTCGATGACTATTTTATGAAAAAAAACAAATAAAAATAACAAATATGAAAACAGAATATGTAGCTCATATTGAGAGCAATGGAAATGGTTGGTATAGTGTATATTGCAATGAAGAATTTCCTTTTGGGTTCTTCGGAGAAGGTGCAACTATTGAAGAGGCGAAAGAAGATTTTTTAGCAACTTTTAAAGGTTTTTCTATTGACCATCACAAACGAACTGGTGAAATGGTAGAAGCAAATTTCACATTTGAACTAGATGCTTCAGCAATATACGAGATGAAAAAGATTGATGTACTGATTAAGCGCGAAGATAATGGTATGTTTTTAGCGGATCCACAGCATCAATATAAAGTTGGACTATATGGATACGGAAAGACCGTTGATGAAGCATTAGCCGATTTGCGAAAAGTATGCAAAGAAGCCTGTGATTTTTGCGCTGAACTGCCAGATGTTGCAGAATTAGAATTCAACATAATATATGAATAAAGAATAGGCTCGTTTAGAATTTTATTGTTAACAACTCCTCGAATAGATCTATTCGAGTCCTGCCACCTGTCCAGTGCTCGTTGATTTCCCGCCGAGTAAATATTCTTCCACTACGCTCGACGGTGTCCCGTCTCGCGTATCCCGACTCCCTAATCTTTAAGCTCTAAACTGCAATTTGCTGCCTTCCTTTACATTCTATATCCTACACTTTACACCCCAAAAAATCGCATAGCCCTTGCGTATATGCAATTTTTTTCGTATCTTTGCACTCAATAATCATAAAATTAGGGATTTATATACCAGTTGCACTATTAGACGTTTTCCGCCACATTCCATAAGATTCAGCGGTTGCGTTTTGGGATGCACCCCAAAATGCAGAGCGGTGGTAATAGATTACGGAGTACTTAGGAGAAAAGCGAGGTGCAAGCGTGGTAAACAAGATTTATAAGATTTCTGCCGAAGGCAAGGAGATATTTAGTGTCAACACATACATATAATCATAAAATTAACCATTAACCCAATTTATTATGACTAAGAAAATCGTTGTTTTTACTGGAGCAGGAGTATCCGCAGAGAGCGGATTAGGTACTTTTCGTGGCTCTGACGGCATGTGGGATCGCTACCGCATAGAAGATGTATGCACCCACGATGCATGGCTCAACAATCCTCAACTCTGTGTTGAGTTCTACAACATGCGCCGCCGCGAGGCTCTTGCAGCCCAACCCAATGCTGCACATGACGCCATCGCTCGTTTGCAAGAAGTCTTCCCTAACACCCAAGTCATCACCCAAAACATCGACAACCTCCACGAGCGTGCTGGTAGCCATGATGTCATTCACTTCCACGGTGAAATCACCAAACTTCGCTCTGAGACTAACCAACTAGCCACCATCGACTTAGATGGATGGGAGCAACACTATGGCGACCGCCATCCAGACGGCTCACTCCTTCGCCCTTATGTGGTCTTCTTTGGCGAAGATGTGCCGTTTTTCCCTTTGGCTTGTGAAGTGGCCAGCCAAGCCGATATCCTCATCGTAGTAGGTACTTCGCTCAATGTCTATCCTGCTGCGTTTTTATTGCAATATGCACCACAATCGGCAGAGATCTATGTGATAGATCCCAACACGCCCGAACTCGGCATCTACCGCCACCGAGTCCATCATATCCAGAAAAATGCTACCATCGGCGTTCCCGAACTCGTGGATAAACTGATCCGATCTCAACCATAATACATCGGTAATATATTCACGATATATCAATTTTTATGAAATTTTATGCCAAGCGAATAGTTTGGCATGCTATTTGATACTACTATTTATGCAAACATGGCAAGCAGCCTAACGAGAGGATGTTGCCATTAACCTAAACCTAACTATAAAATTTATTATTATGTTACCTACTATCAAAAGGCAAAACAACTGGTTACCAACCATTTTCAACGAATTCTTTAGTGATGATTGGGCTCCAATGCGCTCAATGAGTACTATTCCTGCCATCAATGTCAAAGAAGATGACAAAGTTTTTACTATCGAACTTGCTGTGCCTGGCATGAACAAGGATGACTTTAAGGTGCATATCAATGACAAAGAGCAACTAATCATCGCCGTAGAAAAGAAAAAAGAAAACAAAGAAGAAGATAAGTCCGTTAAGTTTCATCGTCGCGAATTCAACTATACTCGATTCGAGCAAACTTTGCTTCTTCCTGAGAATGTGGATAAGGAGAAAATCACAGCCAAGGCTTGTAGTGGTGTGCTGTGCATCACGCTTCCAAAAATGGCTACACTTCCCGATAAACAATCATCACGCGTGATTAACGTACAATAAGCCATCTATTAGAAATTGATCCTCGCAGATACAAAAATCCCCTCTCACTAGTGGATGAGAGGGGATTTTTGTTCTTTTATCCTAGGCTTATTGTATGTTTCTGCAGGTTTCGCAATCGTCAAAACTATTGATAAATCTTCTATAATTGTCTTTGTTATCGCGCTTCTTCTCAACAGGAGCAGACGCATCTAAGTTGCAATTATAATTTACAATGGCATCACCAATCTTCAATCCATGTGTTAGGATATGAGCAAGTGCATTCTGAGATTTATCGTTCAGATATATTGCCATCGAAAGTTTGTTCTTTGCTGGAATTTCTAACTCAGCGTACTCCATTAACTCGCACAGTGCTAGGCACTTGTCGTAAACCTTCATCTCGTGGCAGTCGGCATTATTTAGCAAATCATTGAACAATACTTTTACTGCAGGCTCAATGTTGAAATATCCGTAAAGGTAAGCCATAAATGCGTGGCGTGCTTGAGCAAATGGATAGCTGACTTCCTCTGAGTTGTAGCATAGCTTATTGGTAAATACGCTATAGTCTTGATTTCCGCCAAAGCGTACATTACAGCCCAAATCAACATCATAATCTTCAATCACATTCTCTATATCTACCACAGAAATAGGGAGCAAGCATACGAATTCAGGATCGCAATCCAACTTGCGGCCGCTGATAGAACCTGCTACCGTTCCGTCCATTGCACGCACAAGATCCTCTAGTTGCTCCAATTGATCGCGTTCTTGGCAAGTCATTTGCTTCATTAAAGGACGTAAACTTTTCTTAAGTTCATCCCAATATTTGTTGCCGTCAATACCCATAGCAAATACGCCCCAAAGATTCTCATTAGGCATGCGCTTCAAGTCTGCTAGACGGATACGCTTGTTCCAGACATTAAGATTCTTGTTATATGGGCTGTCGGTTACGATATTCAATGCTACTTTACCTGATTTGAACTTCAAATTCATTACTGCTTTGCTGTTGAATAATATCTCCAAAGATTCATCCATTTCTGCAGCCAACTCTGGTAACTCACGAGTGATAGTACATTCGATAGCTCTGCGATCTTTGCTTGATAAATTTTCCATGTTTGCCAATACGGTAATATCCCCACTATGGCAACGCATCCAACGACCAGCCTTGGTCGCAAAGAAATTCTTTTCTTGCTCAAGCAAGTGACGATACGTCAATTTGTTCTCAACATTTCCAAGTAACAATGTGTTTTCTGTAACAACTCCGGCCAATGCATTATTGATATACAACCAAGATATATTGTCAAATGTTCTAGCTTGGAATTTATCCGCAAGAGATGATATGGTTTTCAATAGAGCCTCTTTGTCTTTTACAGCAGCAACAATGAATACATCTTCAGCGGAAGGCAATGTGAACAGATATAGCGGATGGCACAAGTCAATACCTACCTTGGATGGATTTTCAACGGCAGCAGCGATTTTCTTCAATGTTTTGTCTTTCAAATCAAATGAAGCAATCAAATCAGATACGCTTTCCTTCTGATCCATAAAGTCTGACTTTTGAACCAAGTTCTTAACATCTACTTCTACAACAGAAACTGCATTAGCAGGGATGGCTTTCTTGTAGGAAGGAACACATGAACTCATCAAAATAGTAACCATGACCATTCCGGTCATCAATAAACTACCAAGAGAAATTTGTTTTTTCATAATAGAATTATTTTGCGTTATACTTTTAATCTTCTTATTATAGATATGGTTATTGTGCCAAAATAAACACTCTAACACATAGTGTGCTAGAAGGCACTATACAAAAATCGCCGCAAAGTTAATATTTTTTTTTGAAACTTCCAAATAATTCTTTTAATAAAGGTGAAATGTATGTTATTGCATTGTACTTTTGATGTTACAATTTTGACTTTTTGTTGATTTTCTTGTGTATTCCAAAAAAAAGTAGTACCTTTGTGCCACTTTTGCACAGTCAATGATTTTAAGTACAAAAAAGAATAAAAACATTAGATTATGGTTATTAAAGTAAGTAACACCAATCAACCTAATTGGACAGATTTGAATGTTCATGCAAATCTGCCAAAGAATCTCAGCAAACTTCAAGAGATTGCTAACAACCTCTGGTGGGTTTGGAACTCTGACGCAAAAAACATTTTCCGTAAAATTGACATCGATGCTTGGCACCAAGCGCAATCTAATCCTGTTGTATTGCTCAATACTATCAGCTATGATCGTATGTTGGAGCTCAGCAAGGACAAAGCGTTTATGAAGGAGTTGGACGCTGTATATGCAGAATTTCGTGCATACATGGACGAGCCAAAAGATCCTAAGAAACCAAGCGTAGCATACTACTCAATGGAGTATGGTTTGACCCAAGTGCTCAAAATCTACTCTGGTGGTCTTGGCGTACTCGCAGGTGACTACCTCAAAGAGGCATCTGACTGCAACGTGGATATGACCGCTATCGGTTTCCTCTATCGCTACGGCTACTTCACACAAACACTCTCTCCAGAGGGTCAACAAATTGCAAAATACGAGGCACAAAACTTCTCTAACCTCCCTATCTCACAAGTGAAAGAGGCAGACGGAACCCCAATGATCATTGAGGTTCCTTATCCAGAGCGCACTGTGAAGGCTTATTTGTGGAAGGTAGCAGTGGGTCGTATCAACCTCTACTTGCTCGACACCGACAACGAGATGAACTCTGAGTGGGATCGCCAAATCACTCACCAACTCTATGGTGGTGACTGGGAGAACCGTATCAAACAAGAGATCATGCTCGGTATGGGTGGTACACTCGCCCTCAACAAACTCGGTATCAAGAAAGATGTTTACCACTGCAACGAGGGGCACGCCGCTTTCATGGGCTTGCAACGCATGCTTGACCTCGTGGAGAAAGAGGGCTTGAACTTCCAACAAGCATTGGAGGTAGTTCGCGCAAGCGGTTTGTACACTTGCCACACTCCAGTACCTGCTGGTCACGACTACTTTGAGGAGGGACTCTTCTACAAGTATATGAACATGTTCCCAGCACGCCTCGGTATCGAGTGGGCTGACCTCATCGGTATGGGTCGTCAAAATCCAGCAGACAACACCGAGAAATTCTCTATGTCAGTATTCGCACTCAACACCTGCCAAGAAGCTAACGGTGTGAGCTGGTTGCACGGCGAAGTAAGCAAGAAGATGTTCGCTCCAGTATGGCCAGGTTACTTTGAGGAGGAGTTGCACGTGGATTATGTGACCAACGGTGTGCACATGCCTACATGGGCTGCTAGCGAGTGGAAAGCGATCTACAAAGAGATCTTCCCAAAAGAGTGGATCAAAGATCAATCTAACCTCGCTATGTGGGCGCCATATAACGATATGCCAGAGGAGAAGATCTGGGCTACTCGTATGAGCCTCAAGAAGAAACTCATTGATTATTTGAAGGAGCAATTCCGCGACAACTGGATGAAGAGCCAAGGTGATCCTGCTCGTATCGTTCGCGCATTGAACGAGATGAATGCGGACAACCTCATCATCGGTTTCGGTCGTCGTTTCGCTACATACAAACGTGCTCACTTGCTCTTCACCGACTTGGAGCGTTTGGATAAACTTGTGAACAACCCTAACCGTCCTGTACAATTCTTGTTCACAGGTAAGGCTCACCCAGCTGATGGCGGTGGTCAAAGTCTCATCAAACGCATCATCGAGATCAGCCGTATGCCACAATTCTTGGGTAAGATCATCTTCCTCGAGAACTACGACATGCGTTTGGCTAAACGATTGATCTCTGGTGTGGATATCTGGTTGAACACCCCAACTCGTCCATTGGAGGCATCTGGTACCTCTGGTGAGAAGGCACAAATGAACGGTGTACTCAACTTCTCTGTGCTCGATGGTTGGTGGAAAGAGGGTTATGTAGAGGGTGCTGGTTGGGCATTGACCGATAAGCGTACCTACGAGAACCAAGCTCACCAAGACCAATTGGATGCTGCTACTATCTATCAAATGCTTGAGAACGAGATAATCCCAATGTACTACGCTAAGAACAGCAAGGGTTACTCTCCAGCATGGATTCAAACTATCAAGAACTCTGTGACCAAGATCACCCCACGCTTCACAACCAAGCGTATGATGGATGACTACTTCGAGAAGTTCTATAACAAGTTGGCTAAGCGTCACGCATTGCTCGGTGCTGACAACTACAAGATTGCTAAGGACATCGTATCCTGGAAGCAAAATATCGTAGCTCACTGGGATGAGATACAAGTTGTAAGCTCTATCTTTGAACCAAACGAGCAACCTGCTAACGTAGGTGGTAAGTGCAAGGTAGCAGTAGAGTTGGATACCAAGGGCTTGAACGACAAGGGTATCGGTGTAGAGTTGGTCGCTATTCGCACCTCAACTCACAACAACGATAAACTATACGAAGTTAAGCAACTAGACCTCGTGAAGGCAGAGGGTAGCCACCTCTTCTTTGAGGCAGACTATCGTTTGGACTATGCTGGCGGTATGAAGTTCGGCTTGCGTATGTATCCTAAGAACGACTTGTTGCCACACCGCATGGACTTCTGCTACGTTCGTTGGATTTAATCCAAATAGAATATATAAAAAAAAGCATCTCGTGCGAGATGCTTTTTTTTATTGTCAATAGAGGTAACTTTAGAAGTAATCAAAGGTAATGTTTATTTCTTAATAATCTTCTCTGCAATTTGTACTGCGTTGAGCGCTGCACCCTTGCGGATTTGATCACCTACACACCAGAAGGTAATACCTTTGTCATTAGCTAAGTCTCTGCGAATGCGACCCACATATACATCATCTGTTCCGCTCAAATATAGTGGCATAGGGTAGGGGTACGAATTGTTAGATTTGCTAGGATCATCCATTACTTGTACACCTTCCGCCTTAGACAAAGCTTCACGTACTTGTTCTGGAGTGAGTGCCTCTTTTGTTTCTACCCAAATAGCCTCTGAATGTGCACGTAACGAAGGTACACGCACGCAAGTTGCAGATACCGCGATATCTGAGTGCATAATCTTGCGAGTTTCGTGATACATCTTTAATTCCTCTTTCGTATAATCATCATCACCAAAGACATCAATCTGTGGGATAAGGTTATATGCTAATTGATAAGCGAATTTTTGGTGCTTAACTTCCTCACCATTTAGAGCTTGACGATATTGCTCTTCTAGTTCAGCCATTGCGCTTGCACCTGCACCGGAGGCAGATTGATAAGAGGATACATGTACCCGCTTGATATGTGAAAGTTCCTCAATTGCTTTTAGGCAGACTGCCATGATGATGGTAGTGCAGTTAGGATTAGCGATGATGCGTTTTCCACCCTCTTTGATAGCTTGTTCTATGTCATCAGAATTAAGTTCGGGAACTACGAGCGGACATTCATCATCCATGCGGAAAGCTGATGAGTTATCAATCATGATAGCTCCATGACGAGTGATATCTTCTGCATATTCTTTGGATACGGAGCCACCTGCGGATACAAAAGCAATGTCGATTCCTTTAAAAAGATCGCCATGTTGTAATAGTTCTACAGTATATTCTTTACCACAAAATGTATATGTAGATCCTGCTGAGCGTGCAGAACCGAATAGTCTTAGGTTGGTGATAGGAAATTGGCGTTCTGCCAAAATTTTGAGTAATTCTTGTCCTACTGCGCCTGATGCGCCCACGATAGCTATATTCATAGTAGTCGAATTGTGTGGTTATTGTGTGGTTATTGTGCGTTTATTGTCCGTCTATTGTGCGTGAATAGTGCGTAATTGACAGGTACAATAAGGCTGTCTGCCCGAAGTCAAACAGCCTTATTGTAGTAATTAAAGGAGAGCGATAGTCAATTCCTCTGCCTCCTCGAAAGCAACTTTACCTTCGCGAGCCAACCAGCCCAAAGCGAGGTTCAAGTCGTCATTTTTCAATTTTGTAGCTTTCTTCAAAGCTTTCATTGTGAGAGCACCACCTTGTAATGCGTTCCAGATCAAACCTGCGTTCTCACCAATCTTAGTTGTAATCATAATAATACCTTAAAAATAAAACAGTTAATATAATTTGCGGCAAAGCCGCGTTGTATGTTCAATATTGTTTAAATTCGTTTGAAGAGCAAGCATGCGTTGTGTCCTCCGAAGCCGAAATTGTTGCTCATAGCATAGCGGATTTCACGTTGTTGCGCTTGGTTGAATGTGAAATTGAGTTTGTAATCAATATTCGGATCCTCATCTCCTTCTTCGTGGTTGATAGTTGGAGTGACTATACCGTGCTGCATGGAGAGAATCGATATGATCGCCTCTACCGCACTTGTACCACCAAGGATATGTCCCGTCATGGATTTGGAAGAGGTGAGGTTGATGTGATAAGCATGCTTACCAAACACATCTTGGATGGCTTTCACTTCTGCCACATCACCAATCGGTGTGGATGTGCCGTGGGTGTTGATATAATCCACTTGTTCGAGTGCTATGCCTGCTTCATTGATAGCCAATTGCATAGCGTTTTTTGCTCCTATACCTTCTGGGTCGGATGCCGTAAGATGGTATGCATCTGCCGTGAGTCCAATACCCACTATTTCGGCGTAGATATGTGCCCCGCGTGCTTTGGCATGTTCGTATTCCTCTAGAATAAGCGTTCCTGCGCCTTCGCCAAGTACAAACCCATCGCGTGACGCAGAAAATGGGCGAGAAGCTGTTAGAGGAGCGTCATTGCGAGTAGAGAGAGCATGTAGAGCGTTAAAGCCTCCAATTCCACAGGGCTCAACTGCAGCTTCACTTCCACCTGTAAGGATGATATCTGCCAATCCCATACGAATTTGATAACACGCATTTGCAATAGCGTGTGATGAGGATGCACAGGCAGATGTGGTTGCATAATTTACTCCTTTAAAACCATATCGTATAGCTAGCATACCGGAGGCCATATTGGTGATGATCATTGGAATAAAGAAGGGACTATAGCGAGGTGTTCCATCTCCCGCACCAAAATTTCCGATATTCACATCCAACGCATTTACGCCTCCCATTCCGCTGCCATAGATGACTCCACATCGGAGAGGATCTTCATTCTCAATTTTTATTTTCGCATCTAGAATCGCCTCTTCTGCTGATTTGATAGCATAATGTATATAACGATCGTAGCGTCGCAACTCTTTTGTGTCAAGAAGGGCTGACAGGTCTAAATCCTTTACTTCGCATGCGAAGTGGGTTTTAAATTTACTAGCATCAAAATGGGTGATTGCTCCTGCCCCGCTTTTGCCCAAGAGTAAGTTGTGCCAAGTGGTGGCCACATCATTACCTAATGGTGTGACCAAACCTAAGCCTGTGATAACTACGCGCTTTTGTGTCATATCTTATATACACCCAACGAGTTTGCGGATTATTCCACAAACTCGTCCATGGTAAAAGTCAAAAAATGTGAAAGCTTAGGCTTGGAGTTTCTCAATATAATCAATTACATCTTGAACTGTATTGATCTTTTGAGTATCTTCGTCTGGAATTGAAACACCAAACTCTTTTTCAAACTCCATGATCAACTCTACAGTGTCAAGGGAGTCTGCGTTGAGGTCTGCTGTCAAACTAGCCTCTGGAGTAACTTGTGATTCTTCTACGCCCAATTTATCAACGATAATAGCTTTTACTTTTGATTCAATTGCTGACATAATTACAATTTTTTTAGTTGTTAATTATATTAATTTTATTGTCTCTTAATATTATCTTTTAGAAATCGACTGCAAAGTAACTACTTTTTTTTGGAATATGCAAATTTTTTGTTAGAAATATGCTTTTATTCTGTCATTTTGAGTTCAATTTTCCCTATTCTAGCCCCTGCTTTGCCCACTTGTGCTAATAAAATACTATCTCCATCAAGGTTTTCAATATATAGATTATTGACAATTTTATGGGAGTGAGCACCGATGATAATATCAATATTTCGTGTTGCTTTTGCTAGTTCAATATCCGACATTTTACCATTTTGCCCAGGATGGGTTCCTTGATGGCTAATACAGATGACAACATCGCATTTTTTCTTGTTTTTTAGCATATCGGCAATTTCTTGCGCTGTGGTAACGGGGTCAAGATATTGCAATGGATGGAAATTCTTCTCAGTAATCAGTCCGGTAGGTTCTACTCCAATGCCAAATACACCTATACGTAGGTTGCCTCGGCGAATAATAGTATATGGTTTTACAATGTCCTCCAATGGAGAGTTTGTAACATCATAGTTGGCGCAAACAATGTCAAATTTTGCTGTTTTTAGCATGGCTGCAAGTGTGTCTACTCCATAGTCAAACTCATGATTGCCTAGTGTGACTACGTCGTATTTCATATAATTCATTGCTTCGACCTCCACACGTCCATGATAGAAATTGAAATATGGAGTGCCTTGGCAAAAGTCGCCGCCATCTAGCAGTAATATATTGGGGTCTAGTTCGCGTTGCTGAGTGATGAATCCCATGCGTCGTGCGTAGCCACCGCAATGTGCGTCACGCTTGCCTTCTTCAAGGGACTCTACTTGTGAGTGGGTGTCATTAGAGTGAAGAATAGTTAGATTTTGAACTTTGGGTTGTGTACAAGCAACACAACAAGTACACATAAGTGTGATGATGTATTTAGAAACGTTTTTGTATCTCTTCATATGATAGTATTGTGCTAATTTTTTTACCATTTGGCAAATAGCGCGACGATGTTTGTTGTAATCGTTCCACTAGATCGTGCATCTCAATATTTGTCAAAGCTTTTCCCTGAGGGATGGCCATTTGTTCGGCAAGACTCAGAGCAATCATCTCTTGCCATTGATCTTTGGCAGAATGTTCTGTATCTTGTACTTTGTGTATGACTTGTAGAATGGTTTCTGCGGCATTCTTTTGACCTAATAGAGCAGGAACAGCTGTGATGGAATAAGCAGCAGGAGAGAATTGTTCTAACCCAAACCCTACGCTAGTAAGTTCTGGTAGTAGTGTCTCCAAGGTAGATAAGTCATCTGGTGTCAACTCTACTATTTCAGGAAACAACAGAGGTTGTGTGGCGGCTTGTTGGTTGGCCAACTGCTCTAATAACACTTTATACAATACGCATGTGTGCGCGCGGTGTTGGTGTATGAGCATAAGGCCGTTGGTTGTCAGAGCAAGGATATAACGACTATCTATCTGGAGTAGCGTTGTATGCTCTGTGATATTTGGATCTTCAAAAAGTGGTTCGATAGTTTCTGTTGGATCAGATTTAGGTTGTTGGTACAATTGTTCCCAACCTGATTGGCTTTGTCGCGTAGGTTGTGACTTAAATGGATTATACGTGGGGTCAATCTGTATGCGAGGAACTGCAATGTTGGATGTGGAAACACTTCGATGTGGGAAGTCTAGTTGTGATTCGGATGTGAAATCCAATGACGGTGCCACATTGAATTTCCCTAATGACTCTTTGATTGCAGCTAATAGAATCTGAAATATTGCTTGTTCATCAGCAAACTTGATTTCTGTTTTAGTTGGATGGATATTCACATCAATTGCGTTTGGGTGAATATCAAAATATAAGAAGTAGGATGGCGTATGATCTGGCAGCAACATCCCTGAATATGCGGTCATTAATGCTTTGTGAAAATAAGCGTGTCGCATGAAGCGACCATTGACAAACATATATTGTTGGCTATTCTTACCAGTTGTTTCTGGTTTTCCTATAAAACCAGAAATACGCACCAATTCCGTCTCGGTTGCAATGTCCACGAGATGGCTAGTGAATGGTTTTGAAGCGTGTCCAAAGACGGCCTCAATACGTTGCTTGAGTGTAGAAGGGGTGAGATCGGAGATAATCTCATCGTCGTTTACAAATGTGAATTGCACATGCGGGTTGACCAATACGATGCGCTGGTACTCTGTGATGAGATTACGAAGCTCTGTCTGATTCGTTTTGAGGAATTTGCGTCGTGCAGGCACATTGTAGAATAAATTCTTCACACGCATATTAGTTCCTACAGGGCACTGCACCATCTCTTGGGTTAACACTTCCGACCCCGCAATTTCAAGGCGAGTACCTACTTCGTCTTCCGCTCGACGAGTTTGAACTTCCACATGAGCAACCGCACAAACACTTGCCAATGCCTCGCCGCGAAAGCCCATTGTTCGCAGCTGAAAGAGGTCGCTGGCTTGACTGATCTTTGATGTCGCATGACGCTCAAAGGCCATGCGCGCATCGGTTGGGCTCATTCCTTTACCATCATCAACCACCTGCAATAAAGTGCGTCCTGCATCGCGCACGATTACTCGAATGTGCGATGCCCCAGCATCCAAAGAGTTTTCGACTAACTCTTTTAAACATGATGCAGGACGTTGAATTACCTCACCAGCAGCAATCTGGTTGGCAACACTGTCTGGTAGCAGATGAATGATGTCGCTCATAGAAGGTAGTAGAATGCAAAGAGTAATAAAGCCAATAGCGCAATCCAAAATATGAGTTTTGAAGACCGCTTCGTTTGGCTTTTGCGGTTGTAAGTGTTTGTTTCGTGAGCTTCACGAAACGAACCACGATGAAGACGCGCAAGTTTCTCCTTGCGCGCCTCCTTTTCTTTATCGTAGTAAATGGGGCGATAATCCCACTTACGGGGTTTGGGTACTTTTGGAAATAATACCGACATTATTTAACGATAGCTTGAAACTTCTCGTCGTTTTGATACTTAGCAAACTCAATGTCGTTTTGAGCTCTAACTTTGAGATTAGCGCACTTAACCGCAACTTCCAAGTTAGCATATACTTCACTAGGGTTGTTGGTGCGGGCACCTACGATAGCAAGCAAGTAAGCTGTAGTTGCGTTTGGAGTCTCTACATTAGCCAATGCTTTGCGGGCAGCAGCGTAATCTTGAAGCAAGATATGGAGAACAGCAGCATTGTTGCCAGTAGCATTGCCGAGTGCTTTCTTAGCAGCAGCATAGTCACCCTTCATTACATAGAGTGTACCCAATGCTACATTCAAGTTGCCCTCTGTACCATTTGCCTTTGCAAGGTGCGCTTCTGCTTTTGCCAAATCGTTTTTAGCCAATGCTACAAGAGCAGCGTTGTAGTTAACATCTGCGTTGTTAGCAGCCAATTGCAAAGCTTTTGCATAGCATTGTCCAGCCTCATCAATCTTACCTTGTGTGTAATAGACCATACCAAGGTTGTTGTGTGAACGATAGTCATCTGCGAATTGAGCAACTGCCTTCTTGTAGAGTTCAACTTTCTCATTGAGGTCGCTGGTCAAAGTAGCAGCATAGAGCAATTCTTCTACATTCAACGCAGCAGGATCGTTTTGAGCCAAAGCTGCGATCTCCTCGTCTGATTTACCTATCAAGTTGTAGTTGAGGATCAAACGGCTACGACGAAGCTCAGGAAGGATGTCATTAGCAAGCTCCTCATACACAACGCCTAACTTTTTGATCTTTTGCTCACGTGTTGCAGGATCGGTTTCGTTTTGCAAAATATTGAGGATTGTGTGTTTTGCTTCAAGATTGCTAGCCTCAACAAGTGATTTGAAGTATGCCCAATCCTCTGCTGTTATTTCTGAATCAACAGTAGTAGTTACTTTGATTTTCTTCAATTCGCGTTGCAATTTCTTTTGGGTGTTTTCTTGACGCTTTGTAGCCAACTTGGTGTTCAAATTCTCAGCACCATCTGGAGAAGCGTAACCAGCCACTTCGATGCTTGTTATTTCTTTGTTAACAGCGGCATTTACCTCTTCGATAGCAGCAAGCAGATTCTTAACATCTGCAGATTTCCACTCAGAGTTGCGCAAGTTAGCTTGTTGGATCAAGAACTTAACATCAGCTTCTTGCTTTTGCGCGATGATGCGTTGGAATGCATCTGGAGTTACCTGTGATTTAACCTCCTTAGATACGATCAATTTGGCAGTAGCTACCAAACCATCAGCTACTTTGGTCTCTGGGATTTCAACTACTTTTTTGCCATTCTTAGCGGTGAAGCGCAAATACAACTCGCATTTATCCATCGCTGGAACATAGTCAAATGAAGCATGCATTTTGAATTTACCACCCTCTTTGTAAGATACAGTAGAACCGTTTTCTTTCGCTTTCTCGCCTACATAAGTTACTGCTTGACCAGCAACCTCAGTACCGTCATATTTCAAAACAGGAGTAACGGTTAGGATGGCTTTCTTACCAAATTTCTTTACAGGGAATGTACCAGTAATGTCTGCGTCAACTTTGTCGCCAACTACAGCCAATGGGTTAGGGTTTACCTTAAAATCTGTTGGTTGAACAGCGGTGCCACAAGCGGTCAGAACAGCTACAGCCATTACTGCCACAAACATTTTGAAGATTTTTTTCATTGTGTTTAATTTGTTTTTATGATGTTAATATTTTTTATTGTCATTTAGTTCTGCGTGCTTTTGTACAATAATTATGCAAAATGCACACTATATCGGCTGCAAAGGTACAAAAATATTTACAAATATACAAATATTTGTGTTTTTTTTCTGCGTTTTCTGTTGTTTTGTGCTTAAGAAGACATGAAGTGGCAAAAAAAATGCAGAAAAACTTTATTTTTCTTGGATTTTGCTTGCGTATGTAGAAAAATAGATATACCTTTGCAATCACGAGAAAATATAAAAGTAATAGCAACATGAAAAAGTCATTTTTTGCAATTTTACTACTTGCATTAGTTGCTTGCCAACCTACCGATGAGGAGCGAGCGCAGTTGATCTTAACAGAGGCACAAACATTGGTTGATGCTGGACAATGGCGACAAGCGCGTATCGTGTTGGATTCGCTACATGCTACTTATCCAAGGGAGGTGGCTCATCGTCGTCTAGCAAAGGCACTATCTGATAGTATTACTTATCTTGAGGCGCAGCGTACATTAGCATATGTAGATACACTTCTCCCCCCTCTGTTTGAGCAGGTCGATAAATTAGTCAAACGCTTCAAATATGAGAAGAATGAGCAATATGAGGATTACGGCAAGTATGTTCATCGCCTGTTAGCTACCAATAAGAATACTGCTCGTAATTTTATTCAGGCCTATGTGTTGGATAATCGTCAAACGGTAGTGAAGAGTTATTATTATGGCTCCAAACAAGTTAACCAGCAATCATTGACCTTGAGTGCTGCAGACGAAAAATGTGTGTTTGAGGGTAGTAATCATCAGTTCCACGATGGTGGTTATTATGAAATAATGACTTTAGATAATGATAATTCGCTCTCGTTACTTAATTTTATCAATACACATGCTAAAGCGCGTATTCGTGTTGAGGGGATAGGAGATAAACCTTCTCGTAATTGGGTATATTATCTCAACGACAAGGAAAAAGAAGCCCTATCAGATACTTACCAATTGGGGTGGTTAATGAAAGATATCAATCGTTTGGAGCAAATGAAACGTACAGCGCATGCTCAGATTGACAGATACAACCGTAAATAAGGCCTAAAAAGCATTATTTTGCGCATAAAATGCAAAAAAATGCTAGAAAATTTGGTCAGTTCAAAAAAAAGCAGTACCTTTGCACCCGCTTTTGAGGCGGGATAGCTCAGCTGGTTAGAGCGCATGATTCATAATCATGAGGTCCCCAGTTCAATCCTGGGTCCCGCTACAAAATGAAAATCAGGCATTTTTGGAATATCCAAAATGCCTGATTTTTTTTACTAACGCATCTTTCTATTGCTTCTGCCATTCCAGATAATCTTGCCAACTAAGTTGTTGTCCGAGCAAAGCAATATTTGTTTCTGTAATACAAATCACCTGTACTCCCATAGAGGCAAAAGTATTTTGCAACTCTGGGTTCTTGGCTAGCATATTGGCGTACCACTCGGCATCGTCTAATTTCTCAAATCCTGCTATTTGTAGTGCAGATAGGTCGTTGGTGAATGCGACTATCTGTTGGATGTCAAAGTCTCGAATCATAAATTGCGAGAAGTTAAACAATGCGATGTCGTACATGAGTTGATTCATTTGCTTCTCATCTTGTGCTAGGGTTAGCATCACAAATGATGTGGTATTTCGTTCGCTGTCAAATTGTACAGTGACACTATCCTCTGTGTTTCCTTCTGCTAGCATCTGCCTATTCTTTTGGAGCGAAGATATATCTCCTTGCTGACTTTCTGCTCCTTGTCCTAAGAGGGCAAGCATATCTTTTGCCATGGCAGACAATTCATTTTCTGGATAGCGTTGTACCATGTCCCTCAGTTGACCGATAAAAGCATCTTGTCCATCGGTCTTGGCTACTGCTATAGCATTTAGGAATAAGAATCGTGGCATCAAAGGGCTCAATGGATACTTCTCTTCTGCATATGTGTTGTTTTCTTTTACGGTATTAAATGCGTTGTTACAGTATGCATTGTATGTACTTTCATAGAGTGAGTCTTGTTCTTGGGCCATCTGCCTTAATTGTTGGAAATAATTAGGTTGGCTCACGATATATGCTTCCCTAGAATCGGGGAATAATCTCTGTATGTCTCGACTATATTGAGCTGCCTCAATTGTGTTACTATTCTTGAGTGCAGTAAGGTATTGCATGTAATATAGGTCAAGTACCAATTCGTGCGTAGGGAAGCGCTTGCAGAAGTCGCGGAAAGTATCATCTGCTAAAACTTGATCGCCGACACGGTCTCGGTATATGTACACCATATTATACAACGCGCGCGCAAGGAGTTCGTTGGATTTTGCAATATCCTCTTCTGTCTTGGGGATTTGCTGTAGATAATATTCTGGTTTGTGCGTGTCGGTCTCTATTGAGGCATTGGCTTGTAAAACAGAATCCACATTAATGGTAGAATCTGACATGGCCATGTCGCCATCCATCCAATTGTCGTCCATAGTTGATGTTGCAGCTTTGCTTAGTCTTCGCCAGTTGTCTTCTAGCGTACGATTTCCCCATTGTGTGCGGAAGGTTTGTTTACCCGACTGCATCAATTGTGGATTGTAGAAGTACCAATCTCGGCTACTGTTTCCTCCACCAATCATATTGGCAGTATTCACACTCCGAGGACCTCCACCATTTTCTGCTTCTCTAGCCGCTTGTGCTTCTCGTTCTTTTTCTGCCTCTTCTTCGCGTATCAATCGTGCAATAATGCTATCCACTACTACTCGTTGCTCTTCTTCTGAGAGGGTGGCCAGTCGCTGCAACGAGTCTTGTAGTAACACCATTGAGTGTTCTACCACTAATTCATCTAGTGTCTCTGAGCGTTGCAGTATGCGTTGGTATTGTTCGCTTTCTGCTGACAAGATTTGTGTGGCTTCTTTGTAGCAAGGAGATGCTTTGATGTAATTGCGCTGCTCATAATAGATGTCTCCTGCTGTGATGAGGATCTTAGCCTTCGCACTACCATTTTGTGTACTCTCTGCAATGCCCTGCTCATAGTTTTCCAATGCTTTTGCGGTGTCTTTTTGTGCAAGATATACATCACCGATAGCACCATATATCTGATCTAATTGATCTTTATGCTTGTCCAAACGTGCCATTTTTTTGAGCAACTTAATGGCATCTTGGGGAGACTTCTCTAATTCGGCAATATTGATTCGTGCGTTGAAGTCCATCTCGTTGGATGGTTGCATTTTCAGCACTTTGTTGTATGCCTGGCGTGCAAGATCTCTCTCTCCATTCAATTGATATAGTTGGGCTAATACATATTGAAAGCGCGGTTTGTTGCCTTTTTTGCTTTCGTTGGGTAAGGCAATCTTAACGAAAGGTATGGCTTCTCTATAGTGCTTGGTTTTGATGAGCAAGTCTGCATTTACTGATGCGTATAGAGGAGCATTTTTTCGGCTGAGATTATCTACTTGTACTTTGCTGAGCACATCCTCTGCTTCGTAATACCATCCCATTTCTGCATATGCACGCACAATCCACAATTGGCATTGTGCTACTACATCAGCATCGTACGCATAGTGGCGGGCAATGTAATTGAATGTGCTGACGCTGCCCAAGAAATCGCCCTTGTGAAATTCTGCCATACCAAGCAGAATCCATGCGTTGGCGATTTGGTTATTAAATTCTTCTTGTTCCAACCATGCTGCATATTCTGGATTTTTGCGTTTCTTCTCATGATCCACTTTAGGGCGCGTTTTGATGCTATGCAGCTTGATGCACTTTCGGCATTTCTCAATGGTGCGCTCCATCTGTGATTGCGATGCTTCGGCTGCTTGGTGATTGGAAACCGCGTAGAGGTTTAGAACGCTAGAATAGTCGTCTTTATTGGCCTCTCGAATGGCGTCTTCTCCCTCCTTAAAAGAGATTGCACCATTGTAGTAGATATTGTATTTTGTTTTGGTTTGGTGATAGCTGCGGGTTGCCCAAGTGTTTTTTTGGGTAGAGCATGACCACATGCTGTTGGCAAGTATCAGCAATAACAATATGTATATATATATAGTTTTCATATTCAATTTAGTCCTTTGATGTGGCTCGCTGCAGGTACGAACTCTTTCAGGTAGAATGGTTCATAATATGCCATCTGCTTGATATCTAATATGGGCAATTTTTCAGCAATCTCACCCATGTATCGTGCTTGTGGTACGATATGGGATACAAATTTTGCATTTGCGTGTTGAATTACAGTTTGGCATTTCTCGGCGCCATTTCCAAAGAAATACACTGTTTGTCTATCTAAAGTCTCACTGAACGATTCTTCGTCAATAATTTTAGCCTCTACCGTTCCGTTGTTCAATATTTGATATTCATTGTTTGCTGTTGGTTCATACAACGCGGTATATACTTCCATGCGTCGTGCATCCAACATAGGGCATAGCAGGGTAGAGTCCGCTAGAGAGGTAGTATGAAGCAGAGTGGCGCATAGTACCTGCAATGTATCCACAGGTATTAGTGGAATGTTCATACCGTAGCATAATCCTTTGGCGGTTGATGCACCGATGCGCAGTCCGGTATAGCTACCTGGTCCTTGTGACAGTGCGACTGCATCTAATTGCCACCCCTGCTCGCGTGCTTCTTGTAGCAATTGGTCAATGAACACCGGTAACTCACTTGCGTGATTGGCGCCAACTAAATTCTCTCTACTTGCTACTGCTTGCCCATTGATTGTGATGGCGGCGGAGCAGCAGTTGGTGGATGTCTCTATGCACAGTATAGTCATAATCAGATGTTTCTAGTTTTTGAATTTTCGCATGTCGCGGTTGATTACTATGGCAGCGGTGACGACGGATAGGGAATCGCTAATAGGCAAAGCCCACCATACGCCCCAAATAGGTGCCCAACCAATCACCTCAAAGAGCAGTGGCAAGCATAATATTAATGGGATGAGATATAATACTTGTCGTGTCAAACTTAGGAAGATAGCTTTTTGGGCCATACCAATAGAGGTATAGAAATTACCGGTAATCATAGGGAATCCGATTGCAAACATCACGCAGAGCATAATGCGTGCAGGTGCAATGGATTGCTCTATTAGAGCCACATCGTGGGTGAAGAGGCGAATGAATCCCTCGGGCCATATTACGCCAAACAGCCATAATACCCCCATAACACATGTGGCACAATATACTGATAGTTTGAATGCCCTGATCATGCGATCTTTCAGTCCTGCTCCGTAGTTGTAGCCCACGATAGGTTGCATACCCTGTTGGATACCCATCACGATCATTGCGAAGAAGAACATGAATCGGTTGGTCATACCAAAGGTGGCAATGGCCATGTCTCCGCCGTAGCGTTTGAGTTGATTATTGAGTACGATCACCACGAAGCATGCTGCCATATGCATGAGAAACGGCGCCAAACCTATCCCCAATGCACGCATGGTGATATCGCGTCTTAGACGCCATATACCACGATGGAAGTGAATGACTTCTTTTGGGTTGAGGAAGATAATCATCTCTACAATCACGGATACGATTTGCGAGATGATGGTTGCTAACGCAGCACCTCGCACACCCATGTCCAACACAAAGATGAAAATCGGGTCAAGCACCACATTCAACGAAACGGCCAATATAGTCGCGTACATGGATATGCGGGGGTGTCCGATGGAGCGAAGCATACTATTGAGCCCGTAATAAATATGCGTTATGATATTGCCCCATAGGATGATTTCCATGTATTCGCGTGCATAGACAATAGTCTCGTCGCTAGCTCCAAAGGCATATAGGATAGGGTCTAACCAATATAATCCAACCGCCATGATGATTCCTCCCAACAGGATATTCAGTAGAATCACATTGGCGAGAATGTCGTTGGCTGAGCGATAGTCTTTTTCTCCTAGTTTGATAGCAACAAGCGAACTAGCACCGACTCCCACAAGCGTACCGAATGCTGCGCAGATATCCATGAATGGCTTAGCCACGGTGAGTCCTGAAAGTGCGAGCGCCCCTACACCATGACCAATAAAAATGGAGTCCACCATGTTGTAGAGCGACATGGCAGTCATGGCAATGATGCCAGGCATAGCATACTTCAGAAGTAAACTACGAATGGATTGTGTGCCGAGTTCTGTTATCTTAGCGTTTGACATATTGATTCAAATATTTGTGCTGCAGGATGCCCATCTTGTAATGCGATAGGTGTACCATCGTCGCCACCTTCTCGGATGGATTGCACGAGTGGTATTTGTCCTAATAATGGGATATTAAGTTCTTCTGCCAATTGCTTGCCACCATCTTTCCCGAAGATGTAGTAGCGGTTGTTTGGCAACTCTGCAGGTGTAAACCACGCCATGTTCTCAATCAAGCCCAGTACAGGTACATTGATCTTTTCGTTGACGAACATATCCACCCCTTTTCGCGCATCTACTAGTGCCACAGGTTGAGGAGTAGTCACCACAATCGCGCCTGTCAAGTGTAGGTGTTGCACCAGTGTCAGGTGAATGTCGCTCGTGCCAGGAGGCAAATCTATGAGGAAGTAATCCAACTCACCCCAATTGGCATCCTGTATCAATTGCTTGATGGCATTGCTGGCCATTCCTCCGCGCCATACTACCGCTTGCTGTGGGTCAACAAAGAATCCAATCGATAGCATCTTCACTCCATATTGTTCGATAGGCTCAATCAGGTTGCGTCCATTCACTAGTGTGGAGACCGGTCTACAACCTTCGGTGTGAAACATCTTTGGAATTGATGGTCCATGTATATCTGCATCCAACAAACCCACCTTATACCCCATCTTCGCCAACGCAATAGCCAGGTTGGCAGATATGGTCGATTTGCCCACACCGCCTTTGCCTGAGTGGATAGCAATCACTTGCGCAGCGCGTAGATTTTCCACACCATCCGCTTTAGGAGCCATGTTCTGCTTCACAAACTTGGTATGGATGTGTACCGCAGCACTCTCATCTACATAGGTGTGTATGGCTGCTTCAGCAGCTTTTACCACTGATTTGCGAAATGGATCGTTGTCTTTCTCAAAGATCAGAGAGAACGATACTTCCATACCTGAGATGCGAATATCATCTTCAAGCATCCCTCCCTCAATCAAATTCTTGCCCGTACCAGGGTAGCGGACATGTTGTAGTGCGTCAATTATCTGTTGTGGATACATAGTTTCTTCCGTATGAACGATAGGTGTCTTTTTCTATTTCTATCTCGGGCTCAATCAGCGATGGCTCGGCTGGCAATTCCCAACATAGGTACTTGATCGTCAATCCGCGGTCCAACCATTGGTGCTCATAGTGCGTCTGCAATGCTCTTGCCTCCTCAATATCGGATTCCCGACTCCCGACTCCTGATGACTGCTCTATGTTGTACAAATCAGCTGTGTCCACCAATAATGGATATCCATTCTCCTTCACCATCGCTTGGGTATAGGTGTAGAGGAACGGACTATCAGTCTTTAGATGAATGAGTCCGTCTTGCTGCAGCAGCTGTCTATAGCGTTGCATGAAGTAGGTGGATGTCAGTCGCTTAGTGGCTTTCTTCATCTGTGGATCGGGGAAAGTAATCCAAATCTCTGCCACCTCGTTTGGAGCAAAGAAGTGGGTAAGCATCTCTATATTGGTGCGCAGAAAGGCTACATTCTTCATCCCTGCCATCTCAGCTTGCTTGGCTCCGGCCCACATGCGGGCGCCCTTGATGTCAATACCAATATAATTTTTGTTAGGGTTGTGTGCGGCTAACCCGACGGTATATTCCCCGCGACCGCATCCTAACTCGAGTACGATAGGGTTGTCGTTATGAAAATACTCTTCGTGCCATTTCCCACGCATGGCTACCACTGGACTATCTTCCACCATCTCTCGTGCTCCGCATTGAAACACATTGTGGAAGGTCTCCATCTCCGCAAATTTCTTTAGTTTATTTTTTCCCATGATTTGTTATCTCAACTCACTTACTTCTATTTTCACTCCCACCTCCGTTATTCCTGGCAATTTCTCAGTACGCATTCCCTGTTGGATGCTGAGGGTGTAATCTCCTTGTATCAGTGTTTGCCCCTCTAGGTATAGTAATGGCAAAGCATATTGACTGATTCCTTGACCCTGCCATTCTCCTCGCTCATTAGCCATTTGGGCTTCTATCGTATCTCGACGAAGGAGTATGCTGTCTCGTTGCAAATCAACAAAGAGCCACAAATTTTGATAGGGATATCTATCGGTATGTCGGATGTTGATTAGCACTTGATATTCGTTAACCGAGTCGGATAACACGGGGTGAAATACCAATGTCGAGTCGGCTGACCATGTGCCGGGTAGCGACTCAAAATGCGTATATACGGCCTCCTTTTGGCATGCAATAAGCATGAGGCTACTCAGGGCGAGCAGTAGAACCTTTCTCATGGTTGCGATGCGAGTTGTTGCGGCGGTCGTGATGGCGATTACCACGATTGCCAGCATTGTTATTTTTATTCTTTTTCTTGTCGAAGCGGGTCAGATCGTCTTGTCCTACTACATTTTGATAATCTGTTTCCATGATTACTACCGCCGATTGTTTGCCTCCTAAGTTTAGTGGTTTTTCTCCGCGGTGGTTCATGTCAATAATCTCCCTCGCACGCGCAGGCGTGATACTCTCCAGGTTGGCTGGGTGGTGCGCGTCGGTGGAGTAGGTCACTGCGTTAGCCAATGGATCTGCTGAGAAGAAGTAGTAGGTCGCATCTTTCGTCTCTAGAGGCTGATGGCGTGGAGGCAGTTTCTTACATGCTTCTTCGTAAACAGGTACTTCGTAGTTGAGGCAGCACTTGAGTTTTGCACATTGTCCAGCTAGTTTCTGCGGATTGAGCGAAATGTTTTGTATGCGTGCTGCGTTGGTGCCTACAGAAGAGAATTGCGTCATCCATGTCGAGCAACATAATTCTCTGCCGCAAGGGCCTGTTCCGCCGATGCGGCCCGCTTCCTGTCGCGCACCAATCTGCTTCATTTCAATGCGAATGCGGAAGGTCTCTGCATATACCTTGATGAGTTGACGGAAATCCACGCGTCCATCTGCGATATAGTAGAAGATGGCCTTCGACCCGTCACCTTGGTACTCCACATCTCCGATTTTCATCTCTAATCCTAGGTCTTTGGCTAGCTTGCGAGCCAAGATCATCGTCTCTTGCTCTTTAGCATGAGCTATCTCGGCCATATCAAGATCGTTAGTTGTGGCTAGGCGTAGCACATTCCGAATCTCATAGCGCTCAGTGTTGATATGATATTTGCGCATTTGCAGAGGCACCAACTCGCCTACCAATGTCACTTCGCCGAGGTCGGTACCTGGGTTAGCTTCTACCACTACGGTCATTCCTTTCTCCAATGCTAGGTGCGCGCTATTGTGGTAGTATCCCTTTCGCGTATTCTTAAATTGCACCTCGACCAAATCGGTTTCGCTACCTGTAGCGGGGATATCGCTCAACCAATCCACCACAGGCAACATATGCTTAGGGTTGTGATTCACCGCTTTTTTGGTAATATGGCAACCGCCATTATCTATTGTAAAATCTTCTTTCATATATCTCTAGTCACTTAATTCTAAACTGTAGCCCAATGGGCGTCCTCTTAACAGGCACTTGCGCCTTCCTACTTCACCATCACAATCATCTGCAAGCACAAATCAAAGAATATGATCTTGGCATTGCCGTTCTGCGTGATCTGCTGCTCTGCTTTGCTCAGTTCGTTCATCATCTTCTCGACATTTCCATCATGGATAAATGGGGCAAACCTTGTTGAGAACTCCTTTTCTTGTTTGGTTTGGTAGTTCATCTCGGCGTGATGAAGGTTGTAGATGTAGTTCTCGCGCACTTGCCGCTGGGCATATTGTAAGAAGGCTTTTTGCTTTTCCCTGCCTACTTTGCTATCAGCCATGTCGTTGCTCCATTGGCGCAGTTTTAATAACGCACTGTAGTCTTTTTTTTGCCCCACCAACCATGCATTGCGCATCAATGCCACAAAGTCGTTGAAGTATTCCTCTCGGCTTGTCTCATCCGCCAATTGACGAATAGCCTCCAGGTAACTGCCGTTGGCCATATGCGCGATGGTTTGGGCTTCTTCTTGGCTCAGCCATGTGTATTCATCTCGCAGTCCTACAGCAATGGTTTCTTCGCTAAGGCGTGGCACTTTCACCTCTTGCACACGCGAGAGAATTGTGCTCAGCAGTAGCTCTTTTTGTTCGCTTACGAGCAGGAATAGCGTCTTCTCGGGCGGCTCTTCCAATAGTTTGAGCAGCTTGTTGGCGCAAGTACTGTTCATCTTCTCAGGCTGCCAGATCACCATGATCTTGTATCCCCCAGCAAAACTCTTGAGCGATAGCTTGCGCATGATCTCGCTACTCTCCTTCTCATAGATGATTCCTTGCTTGGTCTCAGCGCCCATGACGCGATACCAATCATCCAAATCAAAGTACTTGTGCTCGGTCACAAGCCCTCTCCACTTCTCAGCATATGCGTCGCACACATCTCCTTCGTCACTTTTTACGATCGGAAACACAAAGTGCAAGTCGGGATGTTGCAGCTTGTGAAATTGCAGACATGTAGGACAAACGCCACAAGAGTCTTCGTCTGTACGATGAGGACATGCTATGTATTGCGCATAAGCAATAGCCAAAGCCAATTTGCCCACACCAGCAGGTCCAGCAAAGAGTTGAGCATGAGGAATACGCCCCTCGCGCACCGCTTGCCGGAGCTGATTTTTCCCAGTTTCTTGTCCTGTTATATCACAAAATCGCATAATATCTCAAATTAGCGTGCAAAATTACAAAAAAAATCGCATATACACAAATAAAAACAAAGTTTTTTTCAAAAAACAGAAAAGAGATTTGTTTTTAAAAGCAAGAATATATACTATAATCGATTTTAAGGCCATTTTTGTGCGATTTAAGACGCTTTATCATCAAAGATGATAAAAGTATCGCACAAAGCAAAACAGTGACTTAAATGCAAAATATGCAACATGGGCGTGGGGTGTAAGATGTAGCGAGTAGAGAAAAGTGTTTTTTTATACATTGTTAATATAATTTAATGATTTGTGTGTCATTATAGTTACTTCCACACTTCCACACTTCCACATCAAAAAATGTGTCGAATGGTATAAGTCGTATAAAAAATAATATTATATATTATATATATAATTATTATCTATCCCACTAACCCCTAAAAAATCGGCATTTTTTTCAGAAAGTATGATTTGGGTGATTGGCGGTATGACAAGTAATTTCGCTCATAAAATTATGTGGAAGTGTGGGAGTAGAAAATATTAAAAATGTTTAACGATTTGTCTTTTCCTAAATTTGGTTGACAGTTTTTGCTTTATTTTTCCTAAAAGGTTTACACTTCCTAGCACTCTGCGTCCGTGGTTGTTAATTATCTATCCCTGTAGCGCAGCGTCCACTAAACTGTAGGCGCTCTGCGCCGTCCTCTAAACTAGCTCTGCGCTTTTACCCCGAAGATACCCCGAAGATATCCCGAAGATAGCTTATATATAATCCTCTATTTTGTCCGTCGAAAAGCGATCCTTTTTCCGCTACCTTTGCACTATGTTGACTGTTAGTTTATATGCTACAATTCAAGTAAAATTTCTTTAAAAAACGGTATGTAATTGTAATAAAAATGCCCAGAATGTTATAAAAAATGTTTTTTTTATGTACTTTTTTTGTTTTTAAGTTTATTTTTTGCTACCTTTGCGCGCTTTTTTGCGTCGTGTAATCAGAAAAATAGTGTTGTATGAAATTTGGGGAGCAAATTTTGTCTCTGATGATTTTGCATTATTTGATAGTGAATTTTAAATTTTAGATTTTTGGAAATATGAAAAAACAGTATTCTCGTCCGTTGACTAATGCGTGTGTCATTGAGTCAGCAATCTTGTGTGCATCTGGTGTACCAGGAACAAAAGGTGCGTTACCAATTATTGAAAAGTCATCAAGTTCATGGTGATTGTTAGTGAAGAAAGTGATTTTAGAGAATTATCCATTATGAAAAAGATATTTTCTTTGTTAGTGGGTGCATTGTTAGTATATTCTTGTACCCCGAAGGTAGAAGAATTGGGTACTCCATTTCAAGCGGGTCAACAGGTAAGTCTGACGGCTCATATGCCAGGAGGTAATACTAGTGCAAACCAGTTGCCAGGTAAGCAACGCGTATCAGGCGTGGATGCTGGCGCGTATATTAACCTTGTATGGGATGCTGGCGATGTAGTGCTCGTGACTGTAGATGGTCATACAGCGGAATTTACCTTGGAGAGTGGTGCTGGCAGCGCTACGGGTACTTTCATGGGTACAATGCCAGCTAGTGGAACGACCTATAGTGTACAATATCCTGTTTCAGAGCCAGATCTAAGTAATCAGACGTATGTAGAGAATGGCTTTGGCAAGGGTTTGCTGAAGTTAATGACAACTAATGGTACGATAGATGATGGGTTTACTCTTGCAGCGCAACATTCGTTATTTGGCTTGCAATTGACAGGTGATCAGGCGTTGGGGAATATAGTGTTGACTAACCCTGCCAATAGTAAGACCTATACGCTGAATTGCTCGGGTGTGACTTTGACAAGCGCAGAACAACTCTTTTATTTTGTTGTGCCCGCAGAGACATGGGCAAGTGGTTTTACCGTAGATGTATATGGCAGTGATAATACCACCAAGATCAAGACTTTGACCAAGTCTAGTAGTGTAACTTTTACTGCTGGAGGAGCAATGGTAATGCCTACGCAAGAGGTGGAAAGTGTAGAACCAGTTCAGGGAATAGGAGTGTTTTCTGTGAGCCCAATAAAGACAGTGGCTTTTGCTCCAGGTAACTTGCAATATCATCCAAAGAATAATGAGTGGCGTTTTGCACTTCATCAGACCGATTATATTGGCGATGGAAATGAGAATATATCAGATACTTATGAAGGTTGGTTGGATTTGTTTGGCTGGAGTACAGATGTTACAAATTTCGGGGTGAGTACATCTGAGAATCCGAATGATTATTTGGGTGATTTTGTAGATTGGGGAATAAATAAGATTGGTGTTGAACTTCCTAATACCTGGCAGACGTTGACTTCTGAAGAATGGAATTATCTTTTGAGTTCTCGTCAGAATGCAAGTTCTCTGTGCGGTGTGGCTCAAGTAAATGGCGTAAATGGTATGATCTTGCTCCCAGATTATTGGTCTTGCCCTGTGGGTGTGACCTTTATATCAGGTTTTGCTTCCACTTATAATCATCAAAATATTACTGCAGAAGATTGGGCAAAACTAGAGGAGGCCGGTGCGGTGTTTTTGCCAGGTGCTCTTTCTCGTCAAGGGACAGATGTTCGTGAATTGGCAGTTTATCCAGCTCAGTGCTATTATTGGTCGGCGTCAGAAGCAACTGGCCCATGTGCAGATTTGCTTATTAGTCAACCTAATCAAGCCAGTACAACTAGCTATGCTCGTTTTTTAGGGTGTGCAGTCCGTTTGGTTAAAGATATAACGTCTCCCCAACTAGTAGATGATAAAAATTATTTCTCCGTGAGTAGTATCCAAAAAGTATCGTTCTCTCCTGGTAACTTACAATATACCCAATCCACTAACACATGGTCATTTGCGGAAAATCAATACGATTATTTAGGGGATGAATTTGATACTCGTGATGCTTTAGCGGATAAGATTGATCTATTTGGTTGGAGTACGAGTAATACCTATTATGGTGTAAGTGCATCTATGGACCATAATGATTATTCAGGTACTTTTGTGGATTGGGGTACGAATACAATAGGATCTGATGCTCCAGGAACATGGCGTACATTGACTATTGAAGAATGGAAATATTTGTTAAATTATCGCCATAATGCAAGTTCTCTAGTAGGGGTTGCTTATATATCAGGCAAGAATAATGGTTTGATATTGCTTCCAGACAACTGGTCCTGTCCAGAAGGTATAACTTTCAAGCCTGGATACCACAAGGATTCAGGACCTTCTGAGTATGGTTTACATCAAACTTTTTCCGTAGAGGAATGGGAGAAATTAGAGACATCTGGTGCGGTATTTTTAACCGCTACTGGCTATCGTGAAGGCGTCGAAGATTGTAGTCCACAGTTTTCCGGTTGGTATTGGTCTGCAACTCCAAGTGTTTCTGATGCATGCTATATTGCTTTTGGAAGCGTTGGACCGCATTTCCTATCAGGATCACGTTGTAAAGGTTATGGTGTCCGTTTGGTTAAAGATTTATAATTTTGATCTTCTTGTCGTTTAATTGCGCAAAAAAGAAGAAATAATAACAATATTCAATCTGCATAATTGGCTTTGATCAATTATGCAGATAAGATTAACACACCTCGTATAACTGCCCTAGGAGGAGGTACTAATCTGGATTTAAAAGAAGAAGATATAAACCATCTAAATTTTCACTCTGAACAATCCGAGAATTACGTGGTAGGTACTGGTCGTCCTGGCCCTGGTGTACCTAACTCAGTTCCTCTGGATATGGGGTGGGGTGCGATGTTGATGATGCTACTTCTCGCCTTCGCTTATTCCACATATGTTGCGAAGAAATCGAATGTGTAACTATATTAAAAATAATCTAAATAATCATTTATTTATGAAAAAACAGTATTTTCGTCCTATTACCGGTGTGTGTCACATCGAATCGGCAATTTTATGTGCTTCTGGTGTTCCAGGAACAGAAGGTGTGTTACCAATCATTCAAAAATCATCAGGCTCTTGGTGATTGTTAGTGAAGAAAGTGATTTTAGAGAATTATCCATTATGAAAAAGATATTTTCTTTGTTAGTGGGTGCATTGTTGGTATATTCATGCACCCCTAAGGTGGAGTTAGGTACTCCGTTCCAAGCAGGTCAACAAGTCAGTTTGATAGCCCATATGCCAAATACGAACAGTGGCGCAAGTCAACTGCCTAGCAAGCAACGTGTGTCTGGTTTGGATACAGGAACTCATATCAATCTCACATGGGATGAGGGTGATGTGGTGCTTGTGACGGTTGATGGTCAAACTGCAGAGTTTACACTAGAGAGCGGTGCCGGTAGCTCTACGGGTACTTTCACGGGAACGATGCCGGCTAATGGTACGACTTATAGTGTGCAGTATCCAGTGTCAGAGCCGGACTTGAGTAATCAGACCTATGTAGAGAATGGTTTTGGCAAGGGTTTGCTGAAGTTAATGACAACTAATGGAACGATAGATGAAGGGTTTACTCTTGCAGCGCAACATTCGTTATTTGGCTTGCAATTGACAGGTGATCAGGCTATAGGCAATATCGTATTGACCAACCCAGCTAATAGCATGACCTATACATTGAATTGCGCGGGTGTGACTTTGACAAGTGCGGAACAACTCTTTTATTTTGTTGTACCTGCAGAGACATGGGCAAGTGGTTTTACCGTAGATGTATATGGCAGTGATAATACCACCAAGATTAAGACTTTGACCAAGTCTAGTAGTGTAACTTTTACTGCTGGAGGAGCAATGGTAATGCCTACGCAAGAGGTGAAGCGTGTCGGTGCTTTTTCAGTGAGTGCAACTAAAAAGGTAATATTCTCTCCGGGTAATTTGCAATATACTCAATCTACTGATACATGGTCGTTTGCAGAAAATCAATATGACTATATTGGCGCAACTAATGTGGTTACCAAACCCATAGGGGGAGGATGGAACACGGTGGTGTTGGGAGATAAGATTGATATGTTTGGTTGGAGTGGCAGTACAGGTAGTGCCCCATTCGGAGTTAGTGATTTGCAGATTTCTTCTGGCTATACAGGTGATTTCGTTGATTGGGGTACGAATACGATTGGAGATTATGCGCCAAATACATGGCGGACATTAACTGCTTACGAATGGGAATATCTAACACATACAAGTAGCTATGCATCAGGTCGTGCAAATGCAGAAAATTTAATGGGTGTGGCTCAAGTAAATGGCGTAAATGGTATGATCTTGCTCCCAGATAATTGGTCTTGTCCAACAGGTGTGACCTTTATATCTGGTTTTGCTTCTACTTATGATCATCAAACAATTACTGTCGAAGATTGGTTGAAACTGGAGGATGCGGGTGCAGTATTTCTTCCTGCTGCAGGTGTGCGTAAAGGCCATAACATATATAATTCACAGATAACCTGTTTGTATTGGTCGTCTACACCGAGTCGTAATAATAGCGCTGGGCGTTTCTCTTGCTACTATGGGGATGCCGTGGGTATTGCTTACGAAGGTGTTTTTAATGCTTTTTCCGTTCGTTTGGTACAGGATTTATAATTTTTGATCTTCTTGTCATTTAATTGCGCAAAAAAGAAGAAATAACAAATGAAATTCAATCTGCATAATAGGCTACTGAGCCGATTATGCAGATTGATGTAAAGATACGAGCCGTTAATTTAGAGTTCTTTAGATAGATGAAGAAGTTCTTTCCGTTGTTAGCGAGCATATTACTCCTCTATTCCTGCGCCCCTGAAGTGGAGTTGGGTACTCCTTTCCGCGCGGGGCAGGCGGTGACATTGTGTGCCGCGATTGATGATTGCGATGCACCGGCTGGACCTCAACGTGTGTCTGGCGTGGATTCTAATCCCGGTAGCAGGACAGGGACTATTAACCTTCATTGGGATGCAGGAGATCAGATTTTGGTGACGGTTGGCAAAAAGTCGTCTGTATTTACTTTGCTTCGTGGAGCAGGTACGAATAGGGGATATTTCGACGGCATGATGCCTGCAGAAGGTAATACCTATGATGTGACCTATCCTGCAGATTACAAGGAAGATATGCTCTCGACCCAAACTTATGTGGCAAATGGCTTTGGCAAAGGCTTGATGAAGTTGACTACCAAGGCTAGTGGTACGATAGATGGCGGGTTTACTCTATCTGCTGACAATGCCCTGTTGGGTTTGCAGTTGACTGGCAGTACACCCATTGGAAAGATTGTGTTGACCAATCTTGCGAATAAGAAAAGCTATACATTGAGTTGCCCAGGTGTCACTCTATCAGACGATCCTACGCTGTTTTACATCGTAGTGCCGACTGGCACTTGGGGTAGTGGATTCCGAGTTGATGTATATGGTAGTGATAATATTTCTAAATATAAGTCTTTCTTTAAATACACCGATATTACTTTCTCAGCAGGGAGTGCCGTGGTGATGCCTCCGCAAGAAGTTGCATATCAAAATATTGGTGTTTTCTCTGTGGCAGAGGGAAAGAAGGTTACTTTCTCCCCAGGTAATCTACGCTATCATTCTAAAAGTGATACATGGGGCTTTGCGCCTCTGCAGCAGGAGTGTTATGAAGCAGGAGGTATTGAAAATATAGATGGATGGGTGGATTTGTTTGGATGGAGTACGGCTGCTACGAATTATGGAGCGAATACTTCAGATGATAGTAATCAGTATTTGGGAGATTTTATCGATTGGGGGACTAATGAGATTGGTATGTCTGCAGCCAATACATGGCGAACATTAACTGAAGCAGAATGGAATTATCTACTATTTTCTCGACCGAATGCGACTTCTCTCCAAGGTGTTGCTTGTGTCAATGGAATAAATGGTTTGATCCTGTTGTCGGATGATTTTGTGTGTCCGTCAGATATAGTTTTTGTGCCTGGTTTGAGTACTAAATCAGGGAATTATGCAATTCATCAGTCATTTAGTGTTTTGCAATGGTCGCAACTAGAAAAAGCAGGTGCTTTGTTCCTTCCTGCTTCGGGTTATCGTATTGGAGTAAATTGTGGCCATCAGAATGTCCATGGTACTTATTGGTCGTCAACGGAACGCAGTAATAATATTGCTATGGCGCAAGCTTTTTATTTTCATTCAAACAGTTTGATGATAGGCTTCTCTGGGCGGTCTCGTGGAAATTCGGTTCGTTTGGTTAAGGACTTGTAAACTTCCTGGTTTAACTTTTTTATTCTAATTGTTTGGTAGGGCGAAATGTTTTTTTTCGTCGTACTAGTGCTTGTGTATGGGCATTGCTGAAAGTGATTTTTGTAATTTTTATACAACTTTTGATCATGTTAGCAAGGGAAGTGTAATGCCCATTAACTACCTTCCTTGGATAGTGGATTTGATTTAGATAAAAGATGCTAAAAAACAAAAGACAATGCATGCGCTTAGTACTTGATTATAATTATTAATATATTTATACTCTATTATAGTTACTATTATTTTAAGGTGATGTTAGTGAAAAAGTGGTGTTTTTTTGAAAAAACGGCGTAAAGTAATAACAAAAGCACCCTAAAACTTATAAAAAAGTATTTTTTATGTACTATTATTTGTCTATTTAGTTTTTTTTACTTATCTTTGCGCCCCTTTTGCATGTATAATCAGAAAATTAGAGAAATATGAAAAAAATTTCTACTCTTTGTTTAGTCTTTTTGTCTGCTCTTGCCTCTTGGGCGTATGATTTTCAATCAGGTGATTTGTACTACAATATCACTAGCGATGTGGCGCCTTATACCGTGGAGGTGACATATGAAAAATATTTTAGTTCCTACAACTACTCTGGTCTTACCACCGCTACTATCCCTGCATCCGTTTCCTACAACGGCATTACCTACAGTGTAACGAGCATTGGAGATGTGGCTTTCTATGGTTGCAGCTCTCTCTCCTCTATCACGATTCCTAATAGCGTCACAAGTATTGGGTATCGTGCTTTCGATGGTTGCACCTCCCTCACCTCTATCACTATCCCAGAGAGCGTTAAGAGCATTGGAGGGTCAGCTTTCGAAGGTAGCAACAATATTAAAACTATCCATATAAAGGCAACAACGCCACCTAGTATAGGATTAGATGTTTTCTCCAAACAAGTGAGAACTGCCAATATACCATGCGGTACCAAGGAGGCATATGAGGATTCAGATTGGGTGTTACATATTATCTTCTTTGAGGAAGATTGCTCAGAACCTATCGACCCTACTTGGCAAATCCTGTACACCTCCACCGATGGCAATAAAGTCACTCCAAATAAAACCGATGTCTTTGGTGCAAATATCGTAAGCAACACCTACCAAGACGGCCAAGGTGTCATCACTTTCGATGGCCCAGTGACGAGCATTGGTGAGAAGGCTTTCTACGAGTGCAAATCTCTCGCCTCTATCACCATCCCTAACAGCGTCACGACCATTGGAAAGTGGGCTTTCAGCTATTGCTCCTCCCTCACCTCTGTCACCATCCCTAATAGCATAACGAGCATTGGACTGAATGCTTTCGGTGGTTGCGATAATCTTACGGCAACTCATTATACGGGTGATATCGCAGATTGGTGTGAGATTCAATTTGGTACTTATGATGCCAATCCAGTGCATCATTCAAATAATCTATATATCAACGGTGTAGCGATCACAGATCTTGTTGTCCCTGCTTCTGTGGAGCGTATTGGAGATTATGCTTTCCAAACTTGCACCTCCCTCAAATCCATCACCATCTCTGAGGGTGTTAAGCATATCGGAATGAGTGCTTTTGCGGGTTGCCAGATCAGCTCTATCACTATCCCAGAGAGCATTGAGAGTATCGGCAATTTTGCTTTCCATGTATGTTCCTCCCTCACCTCTGTCACCCTTGGCAGTGGTGTTAAGAGCATTGGAAGTGTGGCTTTCGCGGATTGCACCTCCCTTACTTCCATTACGATCCCAGAGAGCGTCACGAGCATTGGCGAGAGTGCCTTCTCTGGCTGCGATAATCTCAATATGGTCTATGTCAAGGCTCTAACACCGCCTACATTGGGTGGCGACGCATTTAAAGATGCTCCAATAGCTGTCTGCCATATCCTATGCGGTACGAAGGCAGCATACGAACAGTCTGATTGGGCAAAATATGTGACAGAGTTTGTAGATGAAGGTTGCAGCAGTATTGAGCAGATAACTTACACTACGATGAATGATTCGGTAGTGGCATTTAATACAGCAAGCGATTTCGGTGCATATTACGTAAAGAACGAATATAAGGACGGTAAGGGTGTAATCTACTTTAATACTCCGATTACTAAGATTGGTGCAGCAGCATTCTCCTCTTGTGGTTCATTGACATCTATCACATTGCCAGAGGGAGTAGTGAGCATCGAAGAGGGCGCATTTAATGCTTGTACTCAACTCAAGTCTGTAGTGATTCCTAGCACGGTTGTTAGCATAGGAAATAACGCATTTAATAGTTGTCATGCCTTGTCAAGTGTAGTGCTCCCTAAGAACATCAAAACCATTGGTGAGAGTGCCTTCGCAAACTGCCAAAATTTGATGGCAATCACATTGCCAAATGGATTGACCACTTTAGGTGGAAGTGCATTTATGGGTTGTGTAACATTGCAATCGGTGGAATTGTCAAATACGCTTGCTAGCATTGGTGCTCAAACATTCCTGGGTTGCTCGTCGCTAAGAACGATCACTATTCCTGCTAGCATCAAGACTATCGGTTGGCTGGCATTCTCTGGTTGTCGCGGATTGAGATCCATTACTTGTGAGAGCAAGACACCCGCGGAATTGGAAGATTATGCCTTCTACGATGTGCCTAAGTCAATCCCTGTATATATCCCTTGCGCAAGTTTGGAAAATTATGAAAAAGCAGCAGGGTGGAAAGAGTTTACTAACTTGACAGAACCTGATCCAGAGAGGGTAGTATTGCCAATCATTGCCTGTGATATTTATGAGTGGCCGCTCAATCACAAGGTATATAATACTAGTACCAAAGATTCTGTAGTGTTGACGACCGCGGAAGGTTGTGATAGCATTGTGGTGCTCAATCTGACCATCAACCAGAGCGTTGAGGCAGAAATGACTGTAGATACTTGTGATACATATACATGGCATGGTCAAACCTACACAACCACTGGTGATTACATCTATACTACTACCGCACAAAATGGCTGCGACAGCACAATTACCCTGCATTTGACCATTTATCCATCATACCATGTGGATACCGCAGCTATAGCATGTGATGAGTTTGAGTGGTATGGAAATACATATACCGCAAGTGGCGACTATATTTACACTACAACAACCATCAATGGTTGCGACAGCATTGTAACCCTGCACTTGATCGTGAATAAATCCACTATTGGTGCTCCACAACTAGATACTATCTGCTATGGCGAGACATTCACATGGAATGGAAAAGACTATACTGCTACGGGTGAATACCAACAGACATTAACCAATGCTGCGGGCTGCGATAGTTTGGCAACCTTGCGATTATTGGTATTGCCTCAGATGATTACGCAAGAGGAAAAAGTGGCTGTGTGTCCATCACAGTTGCCATATTCATGGAAGGGTCAAACATTGACAACAACTGGCACCTATTCTCATCGCGTGCCATTCGCGGGTACGACTTGTGATAGTATAGAGCATCTGCTCGCGTTTGAGGTGTTGCCAATAGCGACATCTGAAACCACCGAGGTAGCTTGCGACAGTTACACATGGAATGGTAATACATATACGGCGAGCGGTGATTACACCTTTACCACGACTGGTGCTAATGGCTGTGATAGTATAGCCACCTTGCATCTAACTATCAACCATAGTGTGAAGACCGAAGAGACAGCTGTGGCTTGCGATAGTTACACATGGAATGGCATCACCTACAGCAAGAGTGGCGATTATACCTATACTACTACCGCCCAAAATGGTTGCGACAGCACGATTACCCTACACTTAACTATCAACCAAAGCGTAGAGGCAGAACTAACAGAAGTGGCATGCGATAGTTATGCTTGGAATGGCAAGACATATACAACTAGTGGTGATTACACCTTTACAACAACTGCGGCGAATGGTTGCGACAGCACCACCACTTTGCACTTGACTATCAACCATAGTGTGAAGACAGAAGAGACTGCAGAGGCGTGTGATAGTTATACATGGGCTGCCAATGGTCAAACCTATACTGCATCAGGCGACTTTACCCATACCTTGCAAACCATTCATGGTTGCGACAGCACAATTACCCTGCACTTGACCATCAACAAGAGCGTAGAGGTAGAAGAAACCATCGAGGCATGCGACAGTTATACATGGAACAATATTACTTACCAACGCAGTGGTGACTATGTACAACGACTGACCGCAGCTAATGGTTGTGATAGCGTGGTGACGCTGCACTTGACTATCCACAAGAGCGTTGAGGTAGTTACGACGGAGACGGCGTGTGATAGTTACACCTGGGATGTTAGTGGTCAGACATATAGTGTGTCAGGTACCTATACCGACACTTTGCAAACCTCGCATGGTTGCGATAGCATAGTCGTGCTCCGCTTGACAATCAATAAGAGCGTAGAGACTGAAGAGACAGCTGTGGCTTGTGACAGCTATACATGGAATGGTAAGACATACACCACGAGTGGTGATTACACTTATACAACTACCGCCGCAAATGGTTGCGATAGCACAATTACCCTACACTTGACTATCAACCAAAGTGTGAAGAAAGAAGAGACAACTGTAGCTTGTGACAGTTATACATGGAATGGTAATACATATACAACCAGCGGTGATTACACCTTTACCACTACCGCCAAGAATGGTTGTGACAGCATCACCACTCTGCACTTGACTATCAATAATAGTGTGAAGACAGAAGAGACCATCGAGGCATGCGACAGTTATACTTGGAATGGTAAGACATACACCAAGAGTGGTGATTACACCTTCACCACTACCGCCGCAAATGGTTGCGACAGCACAATTACCCTACACTTGACCATCAACAAGAGCGTTGAGGTAATTAAGCGCGAGACCGCTTGTGATAGCTATTATTGGAATAATACAGGTAAGACCTACGACCAATCGGGCGTATATTATGATAGTCTGCAAACCATCCACGGTTGCGATAGTGTGATAGTATTGCACTTGACTATTAATAAGAGTGTAGAGACAGAAGAGACTATTGTAGCATGCGATAGTTATACATGGAATGGCAAGACATATACAACTAGCGGTGATTACACCTTCACCACTACCGCCAAGAATGGTTGCGACAGCACCGCCACTCTGCACTTGACTATCAATAATAGTGTGAAGACAGAAGAGACCGTTGAGGCATGTGACACTTACACATGGAATGGTAAGACATACACCAAGAGTGGCGATTACACCTTTACAACCACTGCCGCAAATGGTTGCGATAGCACAATTACCCTACACTTGACCATCAACAAGAGCGTTGAGGTAATTAAGCGCGAGACCGCTTGTGATAGTTACTATTGGAATAATACAGGTAAGACCTACGACCAATCAGGTGTATATTATGATAGTCTGCAAACCATCCACGGTTGCGATAGTGTGATAGTATTGCACTTGACTATTAATAAGAGTGTAGAGACAGAAGAGACTGTAGTGGCATGTGATAGTTACACATGGACAGCCAACGGGCAGACTTACACCGTGTCCGGCGACTATACCCATACCTTGCAAACCATTCATGGTTGCGATAGCGTGGTGACTTTGCATCTGACGGTGAACAAGAGCGTAGAGGCAGAAGAGACAATCAAGGCTTGCGATAGCTATACATGGAATGGTAAGACATACACCAAGAGTGGTGATTACATCTTTACCACCACCGCCAAGAATGGTTGCGATAGCACGATTACCCTACACTTGACCATCAACAAGAGCATTGAGGTAGTGACAAGAGAAACTGCGTGTGATAGCTACTATTGGGAAAATACAGGCAAGACATATACTGAGACCGGTGTTTACTACGACACCTTGCAAACCATCCATGGTTGCGATAGCATAGTGGTGCTCCGCCTGACAGTCAATCATTCTACTGCGGGCGAAGAAGCGCAAACTATCTGCTACGGTGAGACATATAAATGGCATGGTACTGTATACAATGCTACTGGCGATTATACATATACTTTGACTAATTCAGTGGGCTGCGATAGTGTAGCAACATTGCACCTGACGGTAATGCCAGAGATGATTATAGATAATCAAAATGTGGCAATATGTTCATCTGACTTACCATACACATGGTATGGAAAGCAGTTGACAAGTAAGGGTACCTATACGCATCGCGAGCAATTCGCAAATGTGGATTGTGACAGTGTAGAGCATATCTTGAAGTTGGATGTCTTGCCACCTACCGAATATTTGCCAGCCGACAAGGCAATGATCTGTTGGGGTGAAACCTATACATGGGCCACCGATGGTAAGGTATATGACAAGTCAGATACCTACACGCATGTGATCAAAAACTTCTTGGGTTGCGATAGTTTGGTTTACACGCTTGAGTTGACTGAGTTGCCAGCCGTAGTCAATAAGCCAGTAGAAAAGCAATACATCTGTTGGGGTGAGACTTACACCTGGCACGGCAAGACATATGATGAGACGACAACCGATACCTATGTAGTAAAGAATATGTTAGGTTGCGACAGTATTATCTATACATTGAATTTGACTGAATTGCCAGCCGTAGTCAACAAACCAGTTGAGACGAAGTATATCTGCCATGGCGATACATACACCTGGTATGGTCAGAAGTGCAATGTGGAGAAGATTTACACTCATGTAGTAAAGAACATCTTGGATTGCGATAGTATTATCTACACATTGGATCTGAAAGTATTGCCACCTACCGAATATTTGCCAGCCGACAAGGCAATGATCTGTTGGGGTGAAACCTATACATGGGCTACCGATGGTAAGGTATATGACAAGTCAGGTACCTACACCCATGTGATCAAGAACTTCTTGGGTTGCGATAGTTTGGTTTACACGCTTGAGTTGACTG